>CAZZZY010000082.1:0-13271 GCA_964658545.1 uncultured Acetobacteraceae bacterium
CAGGTAAAGTTCTGGCTATTTAATGGCCATTTCATTTACGCCGTGTTGTACTAGGATCATAATTTTGCCCAACCAGCAAAAAATAAACCAAAGTATGAACCAACCGTGATAAAACAACTGTTCGGTCTTGCCAACGTTCTAAATGAGACTTGATACAGAAGTAATCAGGTAAATCAGCCATCTCAGATTCATCATCAAGGAATAAATTGCTCTGGCTTTCGATAAAACTGGAATCCAGACCTATAAACTGTTTGAGAAAAACAAGCGTTTTCCCCCAACGTTCGTGTCCCTCAGTTTCAGCAGAAAACGCACCTTCTGAATACTGCGAACCGTACTTCTGTTGGAGTTGGGCAACAGCCTCTTGATTGATATCACCCTGCCAATCAGATTCAGTAAAAAACTCTTTTAAAATCTCTTGTAAATAGATGGGTGAAAACTCATTAACATCTGGAGATTCATCATCAAAATCGTCTTCATAAGTATTAATAATAAATCTATCTAAGTCGATTTCTAGCTCTTGCTTTCTATTAGCTGGTAGTAACGACTTAGCATCTTCTAACGATAGAGGAAAATCTAAATAAGGATGGCCTTTGGCTAAGTAAGAATCACCTAAATATGCTAAACTTTCAAGCGCGATAGTCCGGGCAAAATACTCATCTTGTGGATGCACGCATACTCTGTCTAGTTCCTTATCCACTAGCATCATGGTAATTGCCAGTAAGGCAAACCATGACGCATCGTGCAAACAAGTCGGTAAATCAGCAATTAAATCTACTAATTTCAGTTCTAGGATTTCTCCCCAAACGCCTATCCTAGTTGTATTAGAAACATCGCAAAAATGCTCTACATCTTCTCCAACAGATGTTTCTCCTAACCAGGTAAGATTTTCTACCCGCAAAGGAGATGAGTAGTCAGAAGTCAGCTGGTTTTGGCTATCCTCATCGGACTGTATCCATATCAAAGCCAAAAGCATCAGCTTACAAATACTTACTCGCTTCAGGAGAAGATATTCAGGCATAAGTCACTACTTATAATTTTTAGATACAGACCACATTAATTGCGATACCACCATAGCACAGGGTAACTTGTCGTTCTCTAGTAAAAACCACAATTTTACGATAAACAAGGACAAAAAATAACTCATAAGTATGAATAAAAAAGAATGTGGTTTAAATAAAACAACTCGTCAAAACAATAAATCCTGAAAGAACTAATGCTGACGCAGCAATAAGAGAAATATATAAATCCTCGCGTTATGAACTATATCAACAAAGTCATGCTGGTTGGCAGATGCGGACAAGAACCTGAACTGAAATACTTCGAGTCCGGTGCAGTTAAGGCTTCAATCTCTATTGCAGTCAGACCACCCTACAGAAGTGAACAAGCCCTTTGGTTTGATTTAGTCGCCTGGGGAAATCAAGCAGAAGTGATTTGCAATTACTGGCGAGTTTGGATTTGATCGTTGGGCAGATAAAAATTCTGGCACTATGCGGCAAAAACCCGTAATTACAATTAACGCCATTGAATTGTTAGGTTCACCCCGTAAGGAAGAATCTACATCCACTTCTGCACCAAACGAAACGCAGACTGTAGCTAACGCAAATTTCTAGGAAATTACAAATCGCCTATGCACTATAAATCGTAGGCGATAAACCATCTAATCAATCTACAAATAAAACGAACATGATTCATAATACTGCAACTATCAATCTTAAGTCAGTGAACACTACCCACGACAAAGAAGGTTCCTTGATTGCCTTTGGGATCGCGGAATTCTACTACCGTTCCAAGGAAGGAGTAGTTGCTGACGAGATGCCATTCCGTTCCAAGGGCGCACCCGCCGTCGTTATTAACGAACAGGGGGAAGGCGTACACGGCACAGCAGAAGGATATCTCGATTTGCTAGTTGATAACAGGGGTGATTACAAAGAAAAGATTGCCACATTCGTAATCAGAAACTTTATGTCAGCACAACCCATCAACGAACTCACCCAGGTTAGTAAAACCCTTCACTCGCCAGAAACTCCCGATTTTGCCAAAGAACTACTCGAAAATAACGTTACTTCGACAGATGAAGACCTAGATCAAGAACCTCCGTTCTAGACCCAGTTAACTGAATAATGCTAGTATATACAGGGTTACTTGTTAGTACTGGCATTATTTTTTTATAGAAATCCAGAATAAAAATCTACTGTTTGGTAGAATCGCTGACATCAACTCATCTTATATAGTACATATTTACTGAAATACTTACACAAAAGCTAAATTTAAAAGACTAAAAGTTTTAGGCTTCCATAACCGTTATCAAAGCCAGCAGGAAAAATTTTTTGCAAGGCGTGAATGTTTGACATAGGGATCAAGTTAATACGTTTTGATTTGTGAAAGTTATCTGTTCAGATTATTTAGGGGAGCAGGAAAGCAGGGGAGAGAAGAATAACTTGCTATGAGTCTTTCCCCAGAACTCTGTCCCTTCCCTCTCTAACCTCAAGAGCTTATCATACCCCTTGGGGGCTAAGTGGGGTACAAAATATCAAATAGCTAAATGTACCCTATAAAGCCCCCATGAAGCCCCCATATAGGTGTCAAATTCTCATCGAACTCCTAATCTATTTTTGGGGTACACATAGCCCCCATATAGCCCCCATGAGAATTTTTGAAATCTTTTCTATGTAACGTAGTAGAAATTAACTTACAAAAAAATAGAGAAGAAGGAATAGAAAACTTTAGTTGTGGTCTAAAGCCCACTTAAAAAAATATTTATTTCGAGACGCATAGCGCAAAATACAAAGCGCAGAGGCGGAGTGTCTCCGCCTCCTCTCCTTGCTTAAATCCCACGTTTCAAAACGTGGGTTCCCTACACTCTCTGAAATGGTTGACTGTTTGATTTATACTCTCCTGTCAATATCTTTGTTATTAAATTAGCTTCCAGCCACGCAAGATGTCTAGCCAAGCTTTGATACAGTTGGAATCTACCTACGAGAAATTGGTCGCTTTCCGAGGCTATTGCCAGAGTAAAAGATTGTCTACACAAGACTTGTAAGGTCAATGCAAAACTTGATAAGCAAAACGATTCTCAAGTGCAACGACTAGAGCCTTCCCCAATTAGGGCTGAACTAGCTACCGAGGTAAATAAAACAGAAGCCCAGTTAACCCAAATCCAAAAGCTTGGTCAACTGGTCAGATTTGGAGAATTTGTCAGCTGACTTGAAGCCAAATCAACGTCCAAGTCTTAACGTTACAGTTTGGACTGGAGGGACAGGGCAAGCTAACTGTAAAACAGATTACACAAAAATTCAATCTCAGTCATTCGAAGGTACGCTCTGCTCATGGACAAGGAATGAAAGCTTTACAACGTGAGCAAAACCAGATTAAAAATTATTTGGTTTCTTGAAAACTATTTATGTCCAAGGAGAAGGAATCACTATTGTAGAAAGCACTTTTTCCGTACTCACTCTAATAGCAGTTTGCTCAAAGTTGGGGCATTGAACTTTAACTTGGATGATTGAAGATCGTCCATTATATTCTCCAACTACAGGCTCACCCGTAAACTCACAAAGTATCCCCTGTTGGCAGTACCAGCACTCAAATATAATTCGGCTCACTGCTTTGTCGCAGTCTAGAAATCTCACATGCTGAAACCGTTCGGCTGATAATTCTGGTTTGACTCTGCGGGATTCAGGCGAAAGCCGTTTGGGTAGTTTAGATGGGCACTCGATAGATTTCATGGACATCTCCGATTCAGTGAACTAAGTCGGACGAGATAGTATTAGTCCAACTTTTTCCGAATCTCTTTTGCCTTAGCTTCTAATACAGCCAATAAATCTCTCAGTTGCTCTTGCTGGATATCTTCGACCTTAGTTGCTGAGACATCTCGAATTAGAGAACTGATTTGGTGACTTGGTTTAGGTTTTGTTTCAGGAGCATGTTCAGCAATAGTTTGGGCAACTAGAAAACGAGTTTGAGCGACTGTTAGCCTTTCTTGCAAAACTTGTGATGTAGCATCTTGTCGGATTTTAAGAGCTTTAGTTTCTTCAGCTTTTAAATTTTTAGAATTTAGTTTTTGGAGCGAGCGGGCGTGGTTTGCACCAAGTCCTAATTGTCTAATCGCAATTTTTAAGTCTTCTGAAAGCCGTAAACAAGGAAAGACATTTGCATCTACTGATGCTGGATTTTGTTGAAAACGTAGTAACAACAGAAGAATACTTTGTTCTATTTCGTCCAAATTAAATTCTTTAATGCCTTCTGACTGCTCTTTTCTAGTTAAAATAACCAATTCAGTTAATTGGGGCAAAAGTTTTTTTGCGTTTAATCTAGCTATTGCTCTCCTAAGTGCTCTAACTACTTCTTCCTGCTCAAATTCCAAAGCTAACTTAGCCTGTTGAATCAAACCTTCGGCTAAATCTAGCTCATTCAAGCCTTCTCGGTGAAGACTAGTTAATAAAGTGCGTGCATGTAATTCCTCTTCAGAAAGAACTTTCTGAAGCATCACTGCATCTAGTGTTTCAATTTCTGGCTGTAACTCTTCTGCAACGGATCTCCATCTCCGTTCTCCATCAAAAATGAGATTTCCCGGTAGTAAAATAATCGGCTGTTGTTGCCCTTCCTCTCTAATTGAAACAGCCATACTCCGAATACTATCCGAAGTAAATGTTTGCCTTGCTTGTTTGGGATTGGGTCTTACTTCACTATAGTGAATTTTAAAAATCCCAGATGCTTTCAAATGTTCTCGTAGGTCTTCAATAGTTTGATTGAGGAGTGTACGTTCTTCTTCAGCAAGCTTTCCCTGCGCTTCTTCATCTTTTAATCTTGTAATCTCTGCCTGTAAATCTTCTACTCGTTCTTCAAGCTCAAATATCTGTTGTGAATCAGCAGCAGAAGCAAACATTCCAAGTACACTCGGGTTGTTTAATTTTGTCATCGATTAACCTCTTATTAGCTTAAGTTCGTTAACTAGTGCATCAACAATTGGCAGAAAATCTCCTCTTGCCTCTTTGCCAGGTCTGTAAATTCCCAGAGGTAGCCCTCTACCAGAAGCATTAAGAATATCAGCTGATTCTCGAATTGGGCTAAAATACTGAATTCCCAAATTCTTACAGACTAGGGGAAGTTCCTCAACAATACTTCTATGCGCTCCCCAATCACTTTTCCAACGAGTAGGAACTATACCTAATATTTTCGGAGTCGGTTTCAATCTCAGCCGCTTGCAGTTGAAATAGTACCACTCAATCATCGCCGCAGCACTTTGAGAAGCCTTGTATTCAGGTTGAATGGGAATTAACACGTGGCTAGAAGCTGCAAGAGCAGTCAGTGGTAAAGGCTCCAATGTTGCAGGACAATCGATAATTACAAAATCGTGAGATAAGGGGTAATCACTCAACCGATCTGCAAGAGTATAAGCTCCACGCAGATCCTTTGAAACTTCCCGAATTGTTTCGTGTAATTCTTTTCCGCCTTTACAAACTTGAATTTTGTCAATCTTACCTTGCCAAGCTGTAACTAAAGGCCAGTTCCCATTGAAGTCTGGATGGTAAACATTAGCCATTGTTCCCTGAGTTTTAAATTCTCCTAATCCACAAAATAATGTCAATGATTCGTTAGGATCGATGTCTAATAATGCCACTGAATAGCCACGAACACCCAATTCATACGCAAGATTGTACGAAATAGTACTTTTTGCCACTCCTCCAGCGTTTGTCTCAATCGAAAGGGTCAAATTGGCAGGCATAATTTTTTCTCTTTCTTGATTACTATATTTTCGACTCCCAGTCATGAGATAACGTTATATCAGTTTTGGCGAATAATTTTGAGATAATGTTATATCATTTTTCTAATTTCTCTAACAAGGATTGCTATCAAAATAGATGTTTATTGCAAGAAATCATCTACCTAGCGACATAGATTGCCCAGCGTGGAATTGTACACCAAAAAAAATATCCCCCGTCAAAGAGATATTCACTCAGCACTTGCTCAATCAAACAGTTCCGTAGGAAAGCATTATTGCCTTTGTCCAAGCTGGTTATTGAGTATAAAAACCAACAACATAATTCTTGTGTGATTTCAACCTTTAAAGCTGTGTCAATCAGCAGCCATTAATGCGACTTTTTGAGCTTATTGAGAAGAAAAATCTTCTTTTGACATAAGATAACCACCCTGCCATGAAGATTCTACGCTGAACAACAGTCTTTGTTCACAGTGTACTCGATTGAAGCGGGATAACAATATTCTCTATCTACCGAGCGTGCATGAAGCAAAGCTATCCGAAGGTAATTGCCCCTCATCTTTTGCAGACAAGCGTGTAAACTGCCTAGACTTCATTAGCTAAAGTGAGGTATCTTCCTTGTTCCAGACATACTTTTGGCAAGTTTCACAGGCTGCGATCGCAATCTTGCGCTGTTCTATATCTTCAATTGATTCAGGATTTTTGAAGATGGGGTGGTAGCGGAGGCGATCGCAGACAGTTTGCAACCAGGTTCTCCAATTGTTATTAATGGGTCAAATAACCGCTTTTTATATTTAATTTTTAGCTCAGAGATTGCAAGTCTGATCACAGACTCTGGCAATACTTCTTTAAACGGTAGTCCCAAACTTTGGCTAAATTTATCCTTGAGGATTTGTACTCGTAATGTCAACAGTAGTAATTATCGTATGTGCTTGCTCGTTTCAAAGAAAGTATTCCATGAACGAGTAAGCTTTTTCTACCTTCAAAAACTTTTTGGGTAACCCTCCACTGTTACCGCTTCCATTTCACAGCCCCTACAAAAAATAGCGATCGCAGCCAAGTGTCTACTGCTATTAATGCATTCATACTTGTAATGCTTATGCAGCATGGTTTATAGCTTTTCTTAGTGCCATTCCGTTCAGAGTTATCTCCATCGGTGATTAGCTCAACCTGATACTGATACTCGTTTCTCAAGAGGTTAGCCAGTTCTTCTGCATCCGGATTTGCAGTATTCAACTTGGCGATGCCGTTTTGATATTGGTTGATGCCGATGATGAGTGCCAAGTTATAACTAAAGTCTGTCATTAGATGCTGTCTTGAAAATAGAAGTCAGGACGCAGGAGTCAGAAGTCAGGAGATGGTAATTTTAATCCTTGGTTATGAACGCCAGTTCATGGACGTCTCTTGCCTCTTTAAGTAGGTGTTGAATCTAACTCATTCCAAACATACTTATGGCAGGTTTTACAAGCTGCGATCGCAATCTCACGCTGCTCTGAACCTTCAATCAATTCAGTATTTGTAAAAACGGGATGATAGCGGAGACGATCGCAGCCGCTTTGTAGTAAACTTTTCCAACTACCTGCCCAAATGCGAACAGTGCCGTCGTCACTCCCGCTAAAGATAAACTGCCCATTAGAGCTAAAGGCAACAGACGTTACAACTTTCTCGTGTCCTTTCAATGGTTCGCCAATAGAGTTACCTTCTAAATCCCATATTCGGACTGTCCCGTCATAACCACCGCTGACAATATATTGTCCATCAGGGCTAAAAGCAACGGAAGTCACATTCTTTTCTTGACCGCCCTTGAAAGACATCCACCGCCCATCTGCAGTTAACTGCACTACAGGCGGAGCTTCTTGATGTCCTCTAAAAGTGCCATGAAGCACTCGATTTTGTGTTAGCCACAATCGAACTGTTCCGTCAGAACTGCCACTAACCAGATATTGTCCATTGGGGCTGAAGGCAAGGGCGGTTACTGATTTTTCATGACCGCTCAATGGAGAGCCAATTGAATTACCGTGCTTGTCCCATAAACAGATGAGACTATCATATCCACCACTCGCAATAATTTGTCCGTCAAGGCTTACAGCAACTGCTTCTACAGCTATTTTATGAGCATGAGGTTGCTCAATTAGTTGACCGGTCTGGTTCCACAAGCTGATAGTTTCGTCATTACTACCAACTACAAGAATTTGTGGGTCGCGTGACATTGTGATCGCTGTCACGGCATCTTTGTGAGCAATTAAAGGTTCTCGAACTGAGTGGCCCTCTCTGTCCCAAAAGCGTACCGATCCATGTACTCCCCCAGACTTGCTGTAGCTACCATCCGAGCCGCCAGTAATCAGAAATTGTCCATCAGGGCTGAAGGTGACCGCACGAATTGCTATGTCATGAGCTTGGGAGACATTTCCTATGGGATTACCTTCAAAATCCCATATCCGTAGATTGTTGGTATTGCTCCCATTACTGATACTGGCTAACGCGTGACCCCTTGGATCAACAGAAATTGCAGAAATACGCTGTTCATCCTCAATATCAATAATTGCTTGACCTATGATGTCATCTTGCATTTGCCACAAACGAACCGTTCCATCTTGACTGCCACTTGCTATAAGCTGACCATCATAATTAATAGCGACCGACGTAACAACTCCCTCATGTCCTGAAAGGGGTGGGCTAACTGGATTGCCTGCTCTGTCCCACAAGCGAACTGTTCCATCCTCGGAACCGCTAACGATGAATCGTCCATCACAGCTAAAGGCAACAGAAGTTACAAGTCCTTTATGACCGTTAAATGGTTCGATGATGGGATTTGGCACTTCAACCGCATTGCCCTTTTTATCCCACATCCGAATCTTGAAATCACCACTGCTGATGATCTGCTCTCCATCAGGGCTAATTGCAACCGAATTGACAAACACTCTTGCTGCCTGGATTGGCTGACCAATTGCGTTTCCCTGTTGATCCCAAAAACGAATGGTATTATCACCACCACTGACGATGTAACTTTCGTCTGGGCTAATTGCAACTGCGGTAACGCCTCGATAACTTGTGTAAGGATTGCCAATCGGAGTTTTATGCCCAGTGAAGAAAGACGAGACCATCTTGCCTTGCCTATTCCATACCTCAACTGAACCACTCAGACTGCCACAGATAAGATACTGACCCTCGATACTCGTAGCAATCGAATTGATAAGCATGACACTCGATTCAATGGATGAGCCAATCGGGTTTCCTTGCCTATCCCAAAATTGGATCGTTCTGCTACCACCACTGATAATACGGTATTGCATTAGAGCTGAAAATAACAGAGGCAACAGGCCCATCGCACACTCTAGGCAATTTACGAATTAGATAGCCTTCCCGACTCCACAACCGAATCGTCCCATCCTTATCACCATAAACAATACAATTACCGTCTGGACTGATAGCAACTGTAGTTACTGAACTTTTAGAGTCTCTCAGAAGATTGCTCTCATGGGAGACCTGAATTGCAGAGAGTAAGCTGGAGTAAACAGGGCTAAGAATATTCTGAGGCAATTCTTCCACATTCTGCTGGATCGTTTGAATTGCCACAAGAAGACCCTGTAGGGGCTGAACAGGTAAAAGATTTCTGACTCTGGCTGCGTTTTCACGGAGTTCAGCATTTATCCGCCGCTCTTCAGAAATTCGTAGATCTTCTTCTAATTTCTTAATACGATCTTGTCTGACCTTGCTACTTCTTTTGACAAAAACCGTTTCCAGTCTGTTTAGCCAGTTGTTATTGGATTTAATTACTTCATTCAATTCAACGAGACGATCAGCTTCTTCAACCCAAAGAGATCCTGTACGTCTTATCCAAGCGTTCGCTGCAATGGTCAAACGCTGTCTTAGAAACAGATTCACCTGTTCTTCCTTGATCCATTTCTGTAAATTGTCCCAACCTCGCACTAGGAAATCGTGAGCTGGCTCCACATAAGGCTCCCCTATCTCTTGCCCTTTTACTAGCAAACGAGATTTGACCAACCTATCGCTCACCTGTGCCACACGCTTGTTCTCTTCCGCATCTGGATACACCAACTCAGACTCTGGCACCCGTCGCCGTGCAACTCCTCCTCCCTCGATCGTCACCATCCGTAGCATCACCTGTCGCATTGTGGCTTGGTATGCCTTGCCCGATGCTTCACCAAACTCTTTAACGAGATTGTCATACTCCTGTGTTGCCCGACGAGTCAGCGCACCTGCCACTCCACCAAGTTCCTCATAATCCTTGATTCGCAAAGCGCGATCAGTTGCATTATCCTTCGTCCAACGATCATGCAATTTAATGTAAAGTTCACTCAAGGTAAACGAGAGCAACGGCAACGCTCCCGGCATCTGCCCCACTTCATCAATCAATTTACCCACCAACTCCGGTGGCTCAAAATACAACGCTTGCTTCAGGGCTGGCCCCTCAATTGCATCCCGCAACTCATCTGAGTTCATCGCCCGTACCGGAAACCGAGCATCCTTCCAGTACGACTTCAGCGGTGAATTTAGAAAACGTGGTTCAAAGTCAGAACGCAGTGTCAGCACCACACACCACAGATAAGGACAAGCTGCGATCACTCCTCGCAACATTTCCAGAAACGGCTGCCACTGTTTTGCTTCAGTGGTGCGATCGCCTCCAGTTTCATCGCTCCCCCGGCTATCTGTCTGACCCTGATGACTTGCCGTAATTAGCTCTTCAAACTGGTCAATTACCAACAAAAGCTTGATATTAGGATGATTCTGGCTCCATGTCTCGATCGCAGCGATGAGATACTGCGGATCTTGCTGGAGATGCCCAAGCAATGAATCGAGTCTAGCCAAAATCTCGTCATGGAGACGGACTAATAATTGCCGTTCTTCTGGACGACACAGAATTTCTAACTGGGCAAGGTAATCCTCAATCAGCAGCAACCTTGCTTCTGGAGTCGCACTACACCAAGACTGTGCAACTTTAATTAAAGTCTCATTCATTTGGAAAGGGCGATCGCTCTCTGGCTGGGCTTGATCTGCCCTACCCAAATCCTGGTCTGCTTCAGTCTTAGATTCAAGCACTCGCTTGAGCGCCTCATCCAAAAAACTCACTTGAGACAATTGCTCAAGGAGATTGGCATTGACAACAGGCAGGAGTACTCTTGCCAAGGATGTAAAAGGCAACTCACCAGGTCGCATCGGTTCTAGAATATACCACTGCTTTGCCTGCTTGTCTCGTAGATAAGGAATTAACCCTGCTTTGACTAAACTTGACTTGCCGGAACCTGAAACTCCCAGCACTACCGCAAGCGGCTGATTAGGCACTAAGAGACGTTTTGCTAATTCCTCAATCAGAGCTTGCCTACCAAAGAAGAACCCTGCGTGTTTCTCATCAAATGATTTTAAGCCGCGATAAGGATTATTGTTTTCATCCAGTGGTGGTGCAGGCTTGAGTTGGTCGCGTGTAAATCCTGGTTTCGTGAAAATAAACTCACCCCTGTCATACTCTCGTCGTAGCGGATAGAGTCCAGGGTTTTGGCGTTCTTTCGATAATTCACTAACTCGTTGCTCTAAGTAGAGATAGAGTTCATGGGCAGTAACCACACCATCGGGAATCAAATCTGCTCGATTGTCTTTTAATCCCTCAATTAGCGCTAGAGCAAAGGGAGAGTGTGAGGAGTTCGTAACAGTTCCCCGATTATCTTCTGCTAGGACAACATTATCGAGGGCTACATCCATTGCTTCCTGGTCATGGGCTGAGGAGGTGATAACTTGCCAAGCTGGAAACCGAATAAAGCGATCGTATTTTAGTATATAGAGGGCATCAACGACAGCAGAGTGTAAACTAGCCCTTGAGCGTGGGCAAGAATTGAAACCATTTTTCTTGCTTTTCTATATGCTTTTCACGCCCTTTTTTCTCATATTTCTGCTCATGAATGCAAATCCAGGTACTTTTTCAAATTGGCGATCGCCTGTATCCTGGTAATTTACGTAATCTCAACATTTATATAGTTATATTAATTGCTTTTACTACTTAAATGATTTTTCGCTTTTGGTGTCACTTTTTTACGCCCCTATTTGTGTATTAGTGGTTTATCCCGATAGGTGCAAGATATAAGTTGAAGGAGTGCCAGTTGTAGTTGCCATACAGTATGAAATCTTAGACCTTCATGCGATCGCATTTAGTGAAATATTTTATGCAGCCTTAGCTGCTGGGTTATCTGTAGATGAAGCAGTTGCCGCCGGAAGGTTAGCGATGCTGGGGCAAGATGCAAGTAATCAGCGAAAGCTTTCAGTAGTTTCAAGAACTCTTGCATAAATATTTTGTGGTATGATATTGGGTTATTTTAATTTGAGATTTGGCAATTAGAATAGGAAGAATTTATCAATTTTTTCGATTAGCTATTATCAAGCGATGCCTACGGCGGGCTGCGCCTACGCTAATTTTAAAAAATTAGCAGCAAATCTAGTTTCAGTGATTGATAAAATCCTGAAACTATTTGATAATTTTATTTTTTAATCTGACTTTATAGAGCTAATTCGTAATTATAAATTCCGGCAATTAAATTCGACCTTAAACCAAAACGTCGGTGACGATTTCGATATCTATCAGACAAGATTTTAAAGATTTTTAGACGACGATTTACGTGTTCAACAGCAATTCTTAATCTATTGAGTTCTCGATTATATTTTTTCTGTTCCTTCGTCAACTTTTTCCCTTTTGTTTTTTTAATTGGTGTTTCACTCAATTGATGAATTTTATTAATTCCTTGATATCCTTTATCCGCTATGATTTTGAGTAATTCTCCAAATCTTACGCTACTGGTTTTAAATAGCTTAAAATCATGAATTCTCCCCAAACCATGCGCTAAACAGATGATAGCAGTACTTTTTTGATTGATTATTACCTGCGTTTTTAAAGTATGTTCTCCCTGTTTCCCACTAAAAAATCTTTTTTGACCTTTCTGAGGTTTTTCAATTGGACTCTCCGTGACATCCATTACAACTAAATCCTCTTCAGATGACATTTTCCACAATTCTTTTTTCCCCGGCAGACTAAAGTTTCTTGACTTAATTAAAATATTTTCAATTTTAAAAACTATTCGACAAACCGCAGCTTCCGAAAGCCCAAAGTCTAATCCAATATGATCATAAGTGCGGTATTCCCTCCAATATTGAATAACCATTAAAACTTGGTCTTCAATAATTAGTTTAGGAGGGCGACCTGGCTTCCTCTTCTTTTGAGCATCAGCTTTAACTATATCAACCATTAATTCAAAGGTTTTACGGCTCACTCCAGTCATTCGCTTAAATTTTTTTGCAGTAAGCTGTTTGGCTTTCTCTATTTTCACTGCTACTCAAAGTCCTAATCACAAATTGCCAAATTTCTTATTATACCACAAAACACTTTTGCAAGAGTTCTTTAGTATGGATGGAAACCGAATAGATAAAGTGTTGGTTGTGCCAATGCACGCTAAAAAAGACCAGTGAGGCATCAATATCTTTGTCTTTACCCCTGAAGTCTACAGTAAAAACAAAAATATCCATCATTGCTCAATGCAAATTAGTTTAA
>CAZZZY010000083.1:0-13211 GCA_964658545.1 uncultured Acetobacteraceae bacterium
GGTAATAATTCAGGAGTCAGGATTTTTAACATAGAAATAAATTTCAGGCAATTGGTATAAGTGAGGAATCATGAGAAATATATGCCAAATGAAATAACTCAGGGCTTTCGGCTTTCCCCTCAACAGAAGCGTCTTTGGTCATTACAGCAATATAGTTCAGCTTATTTTGCTCAATGTGCCCTTCTTCTTGAAGGCAATCTCAAACAAGAAGTATTAAAAGCGGCTTTACAACAAGTCATTATTCGACATGGAATTTTGCGTACAACTTTTCACAGCCTACCTGGAATGAAAATTCCGGTGATGGATGTAGAAAATAGCAGTATTCTATCGTGGGATAATATCAATCTAAGTCATTGTGAACCCAAGGAAATCTCAAGCAAAATTGTAGAGCTTTTCCAAGCATTAGCCCTTACTTTGGACTTTGAGCAAGGGACACCGTTGCGTATATCTCTCCTGACGCTATCAGTAAACAAGTATATTTTACTTATTAGTCTGCCTTCAATTTGTGCCGATACTTGGACACTCAAGAATCTGGTAACTGAAATCAGTAATTCATACTCTGCTTGTTTACAAGGTGAGAGAGGATCAGAAGAAGTTATACAATATCTGCAATTCTCAGAATGGCAGAATCAATTACTCGCAGATGAAGATGCAGAAGCCGCAAAGCAATACTGGCTTGAGCAAAAATCTCCACTCGTTTCATTGAAATTACCTTTTGAGAGCCAGCCATTACAGCCATCAAACTTTGAGATAGACTGCTGTCGATTAGAGATTACCCCTGATGTAACAGCCAAGATTGCCACCTTAGCTCAAAAATATCATACTTCAACTGCTATCGTATTACTAGCTTGCTGGCAAACCCTGATTTGGCGACTTACAAGACAATCGGATATCATTATTGGTATGGCTAGCGATCGCCGAGACTACGAAAAATTATATAACTTATTAGGACTTGTTGCTACTTGGTTGCCAATTCACAGTCATTTGACACCAGATTTACGCTTTCGAGAAGTTGTAGAACTAGCTAATCGGACTATAGAAGCTAGTGCAGAATGGCAAGATTATTTTGTGCCAGAACCGATAAAAAATCATCATCAACTAGCTTTTCCTATCGGTTTCGAGTTTGAGCAATTACCAGAAAAACTCTTTGCTGGCGACGTATCATTTTCTCTTGAGCAATATTACAGTTGTATTGAACAATTTAAAGTAAAACTCACTTGTACTCAACGCGAGGATTATTTAACTACAGAGTTCTACTACGATATCAATTATTTTGCAGCCGATACTATTGAACGTATAGCCAGACAATTTGAAACTTTATTAACTAGTGTAACTGCTAATCCCGAAGAGAAAATTAGCCGATTAGAGATTCTCAGCTTCCGCGATCGCCAACAACTATTAGTCGAGTTTAACCAAACACATCTTGACAATTTCCAATATATATGCATTCACCAATTATTTGAAGCACAAGTACAAAAAACACCGAATAAAATTGCCGTTGTCTTTGAAAACCAGCAATTAACTTATGCACAGTTAAACAGCAAAGCCAATCAACTTGCTGACTATTTACAGCAGCGAGGAGTCAAACCGGAAGTTTTAGTCGGACTTTGCACAGAGCGATCGCTTGAAATGATTATAGGACTTTTGGGTATCCTGAAAGCTGGTGGAGCCTATCTACCGCTAGATCCAACCTTACCCAAAGAAGGTTTTGCCAGCCGATTGCAGGATATCGAAATACCTGTGATATTGACACAACAGCGATTCGTTGATAGCCTGCCAACAGATGTAGCGCAGATAGTCTGCTTAGATACAGATTGGGATAGCATTGCTCAGTACAAAGATGAAAATCCCACCAGTGCAGTGACAGCCCAGAATTTAGTTTATGTTTTGTTTACCTCTGGTTCTACTGGTAAACCGAAAGGCGTTGCGATCGAACACCGACAACTGTTGAATTACCTTCACGGAATTACACAGAGGTTAGACTTATCAGCAACAACCAACTTCGCCACTGTTTCCACCTTAGCTGCCGACTTGGGTAACACCGGCATTTTTACCGCTCTTTGTACTGGTGGATGTCTGCATATATTATCTACCGAGTGTGCTACTGACTCAGCAGTCTTGGCAAAATACTGCCGCACCCATCCGATCGACTGTCTCAAAATTGTCCCCTCTCACCTTGCCACTCTTCTTGCCTCTGCACCATCCGATTCCATCTTGCCCCGCCAGCAGCTAATTTTGGGTGGCGAAGCTGCAAGTTGGCAACTTATTGAACAGATTCAGAAGCAAGCACCATCCAGCTTAATCTTCAATCACTACGGGCCTACAGAAGCCACCGTAGGGGTTACTACCTTTGCAGTTGAAAATCAGCAAAATTATACACAGACAGTACCCCTTGGTCGTCCACTTGCCAATACGCAGATTTATTTGCTGGATGAACAACTGCAACCTGTACCTATCGGCGTACCGGGTGAGTTATACATTGGCGGTGCAGGGTTAGCTAGAGGTTATCTGAATCGCCCTGATTTAACGGCTGCACAGTTTATTCCCAATCCTTTTGCACAAACGGGTTCGCGTTTATACAAAACTGGTGACATAGCTCGTTACTTACCTGACGGCAATATTGAATTCATTGGGCGAGCCGATTACCAGGTAAAAATTAGGGGCTTCCGCATTGAACTTGGAGAAATTGAAACCATTTTGTCTCAACATCCGCAAGTGCAACAGGCTGTAGTGGCAGTTTGGGAAGATGATGGCAACAAATCCTTAGTAGCCTACGTTGTTTCTAAGCAAACACTCAATGTTAGCGAACTGCAAAGATTCTTGAGAGAGAAACTACCAGAATACACCATGCCCTCAACTTTTATTATGTTGAAGGCTTTGCCACTAACATCCAATGGTAAAGTCAACCGCAGCGCACTACCAAAGCCAGATAGCGATCGCCCAGAATTAGAAGTAACTTATGAACCACCTCAAACCGAAGTCGAGCAAACCATTGCTCATATCTGGCAGCAGATGCTTCATGTTGAGAAGGTGGGCATTTATGATAATTTCTTCGACCTTGGTGGTCATTCATTACTCCTTGTTCAAATTCATGCTAAACTGCGAGAAGTTTTAAACACAAATATATCAATAGTTAACTTGTTTGAATATCCAACTATCAACTCATTGGCTAAATATTTAACACAAGAACAAACTGAAACATCCTCTTTTCAGGAAAGTAATCAACGAGCTGAAAGCCGTATTGCTTCCAGGCAGGCAAGAGCGCAATCTAGATAAGATTATCTGACCAAAAACAGGATTTTCAGGTGTGTACTTAAATCCCCATCAGTGTAAATCATCAACTGCTCAAGAAGGAAATTGTGATGAATAGCCTAGAAGAACAAAATAAAATAGGCGATTTAGATATAGCTGTTATTGGGATGTCGGGAAGGTTTCCCAGAGCTAAAAATATTGATGATTTTTGGCACAATCTGCGAGATGGTGTTGAATCAATTTCATTTTTTTCCCATCAAGAACTGGAGTCTATAGGGGTAGATCCATCTTTACTGAGTGACCCCAATTATGTTAAAGCAAACGCTGTACTGGAAGATATAGAATTATTCGATGCTTCATTCTTTGATTACTCTCCCAGAACAGCAGAAATTATTGACCCACAGCACCGTCTCTTTTTAGAAACTGCTTGGGAGGCTCTTGAAAGTGCTGGCTATGATTCTAAAACTTATGAAGGTCAGATTAGTGTTTATGGTAGTGCTAGCATTAGCTCCTACTTTTTATTCAATCTTTTTTCCAACAGCGAACTGATAAAATTAGTTGGTCTTGACCAAATTAGGCATAACAATCGTACAGATAACCTGACCACACGAGTCGCTTATAAACTAGACCTGAAGGGGTCAGCTATCACTGTCCAAACTGGATGCTCTAGTTCATTAGTTGCGGTTCATTTAGCCTGTCAAAGCTTAATAGATCGTGAATCTGATATGGCTTTGGCTGGTGGAGTTTCTGTAACGACCTTACAAAAGACCGGCTATTTATACCAAGAGGGGGGAATTTTGTCTCCCGATGGACACTGCCGCGCTTTTGATGTCAAAGCCCAAGGAACTGTGAGCGGTGATGGTGTGGGCATAGTCATTTTAAAGCGACTCGCAGATGCTCTAGCGGATGGAGATTGTATTCATGCTGTTATTAAAGGTTCAGCTATTAATAATGACGGTTCTGCAAAAGTTGGCTATACAGCTCCCAGTATTGATGGTCAAGCAAAGGTGATTGCTGAGGCTCTTGCAATGGCTAGGATTGAATCCGAGATGATCAGCTATGTAGAGGCTCATGGTACCGGAACCGTTTTAGGAGATCCTATTGAAATTGCCGCACTCACCAAATCTTTTCGCGCCAGAACTGAGAAAAAGAATTTCTGTGCTATTGGTTCAGTAAAAACCAACATCGGACACCTAGATAGTGCGGCTGGTGTTGCTAGTTTAATCAAGACCATTCTCGCACTTAAACACAAACAGATACCACCCAGCTTGCATTTCGAGCAGCCCAATCCCCAGATTGATTTTGCTAACAGCCCCTTTTATGTTAACAGTACGCTGTCTGAATGGAAGACAAACAAAACACCACGCCGTGCAGGGGTCAGTTCCTTTGGCATTGGCGGTACTAATGCTCATGTGATTCTTGAGGAAGCCCCTGTGCAGGAGCAGGGGAGGCAGAGGGAGCAGGGGAGGAAATATCATCTGTTAGTTCTTTCTGCAAAAACGGAATCGGCACTAGAGACTGCTACGGCAAATCTAGTCAAGCACTTGCAGCAGCATCCCGAAATCAACTTGGCAGATGTTGCTTACACTCAGAGTGTGGGTCGGCGAATGTTTGACCATCGCAGAATAGTGGTTTGTCAAGACCTTAACGATGCAGTCAAAATTTTAGAGACAAAAGACCCACAACAAGTTTTTACCCATTTCCAGGAACCATCTGAGCGAGAGATTGTGTTTATGTTTCCTGGTCAGGGGTCTCAGTATGTAGAGATGGGTCGAGAACTGTACCAGACTGAGCCAGTTTTTCGGGAACAGGTTGATTATTGTTGTGAAATACTTATACCTGTTTTAGGGCTAGACCTACGCACTATTCTGTATCCAAGGGAAGAACAGGCAACAGTAGCAGCACAGCAGTTGACACAAACTTATATTACTCAGCCAGCGCTGTTCGTGATTGAGTATGCTCTAGCAAAATTATGGATGGCGTGGGGAGTCCGTCCTTCTGCAATGATTGGTCATAGCACAGGAGAATATGTGGCCGCAACTCTTGCTGGCGTGTTTTCTCTAGAAGATGCATTGATGCTAGTGACTACCCGTGGACAACTGATGCAGCAAATGCCTGCTGGTGATATGCTAGCTGTATCCCTACCAGAGAAAGAAGTGCAATCTTTGCTAGGCGAAGAACTTGCTCTAGCTGCAATCAACGCACCATCTCTGTGTGTGGTTGCAGGATCCCGCTCGGCGATTGATGAGTTGCAAAACCAACTTACTCAGCAAGCTGTGGACTGTCACCGTCTGCATACATCAGGTGCCTTTCATTCCCAAATGATGGACCCAATCATCCAGAGGTTCCTAGATCGGGTAAAAAAAATCAACCTGAAGCCTCCGCAAATTCCTTTTGTATCCAACGTGACTGGCATCTGGATTACTGCCGCTGAGGCGACTGATCCGAGCTACTGGGCAAGGCATCTTAGGCAAACAGTACGTTTTTCCCAGGGGATTACACAGTTGCTGCAAAAACCAGAGCAAATTTTTCTAGAAGTTGGTCCTGGGCAGACATTAAGTACCCTTACCAGACAACATCTAGAGGGAGGCGCTCAAGAAGTTGTGCTTTCTTCGTTACGTCATCCAAAAGAGCAACACTCAGATGTCGGCTTTGCACTTAATACATTGGGCAAGCTCTGGCAAGCTAGGGCACAGATAGACTGGTCTGGCTTTTACGCTTTACAAAGGCATCAGCGTGTTCCATTGCCGACATATCCATTTGAGCGACAAAGATACTGGATTGAACGACAAACCTCAGCTGTTCCTGTCACTACGCGCCAAGAATTACACAAAAAGCCGAATATTGCCGATTGGTTCTACGTCCCTTCTTGGAAAAAGTCTATACAATTTGAGCCATTAAAAAATAGAGATTTGGCAGAGCAAAACTTTTGCTGGCTGGTTTTTGTTGATGAGTGCGGGTTAGGAGAACTGCTCGTAAAACACCTGCAACAACGCAACCAGGATGCGATCGCTGTGATGGTGGGAGATAAGTTTAGTAAACTTAGCGATCGCGCATATTGCATCAACCCCCAACAAAGAGATGACTATGATGCCTTACTCAAAGCTCTTAGTGACCGGGATTTAACCCCACAAATGATTGCTCACCTATGGGGCATTACAGCGAATCATCAGACACCCTCAGAAATTGAGTCTTTTGAAACAAATCAGTATCTTGGCTTCTACAGTTTGCTTTTCTTAGCTCAAGCAGTTGGACAACAAGGTATTACCGATCCTCTTCAAATGCTGGTAGTGACCAACAATATTCACGATGTGACAGGTGACGAGAGCTTATGCCCTGAGAAAGCAACGGTCATCGGCCCGTGTAAAGTCATTCCGCAAGAATATACGAATATTATCTGCCGTAGCATTGATGTTGTTCTTCCACAACTTGAAAGGCAAAAGCAGAAACTGATAGACCAACTTATAGCAGAAGTTACAATCCAGCCAACTGACTTAGTTATTGCCTATCGTGGACATCATCGCTGGGTTCAAACTTTTGAAGCCGTCCATTTAGAGGAAGCGATCGCAGGGAAAACACGACTGCGGCAAAAGGGAGTCTACTTGATCACAGGTGGATTAGGAGGTATTGGTTTGGAACTGGCGCAGTATTTAGCTCAGACAGTACAAGCCAAACTGGTTTTGGTCGGGCGTTCTGGTCTTCCTAAAAAAGATGAGTGGGAACAATGGTTAGCGACTCATGATTACCAGGACTCTGTGAGCATCAAAATAAAAAAAGTGCAGGCGCTAGAGGAATTAGGTGCCTCCGTTTTGGTAAAGAGCGCTGATGTAGCCGATTTTGAACAAATGCAGTCAGTCATCGCTCAGGTATCTGAACACTTTGGTGAGATTCATGGCGTTATCCATGCTGCAAGAATTGTGGGAGAAAAATCACGAAGAGCTATTCAAGAAACTTCTCAAACCGATTGCGAATGTCAATTTCAAGCAAAAGCGTATGGACTATTCGTACTAGAAAAAGTTTTGCAGGGGAAAGCGCTTGATTTTTGTCTTTTGCTATCCTCTTTAGCATCGGTTTTGGGGGGATTAGGGTACGTCGCTTATTCGTCAGCAAACATCTTTATAGATACTTTTGTCCATAAGCACAATCAAACAAATCCTGTCCCCTGGATCAGCGTTAACTTGGACGTATGGCAACTTGGAGAAAAAGAAGAACAAAATACAACTTATAGAACAAGTTTTGCTGAATTAGCCATAATACCAAAAGAAGGTATGGAGGCTTTTCAACGTGTTCTATCCAGAAGTATACTAAATCAAGTAGTTGTCTCTACAGGGAATTTGCAAGCAAGGATTGAGCAATGGTTAAAGCTTGAATCATTACGGAATATTGAACAGAACAATTCTTCGCAAGACGATTTAGCGCTATCGAGTCTCTCCAAACCTACCCATCCCCGCCCCAACTTGGGGAATGATTACGTTGCTCCCCGCACTCCTGTGGAACAAAGCGTTGCCAATATTTGGCAACAACTCCTTGGAATTGAGCGCTTAGGCATCCATGACAATTTCTTTGAGTTAGGCGGACACTCGCTACTAGCAACCCAAGTTATTTCTCAATTGCGAAAATCTTTCCCAATAGAATTGCCTTTACGTAGTCTCTTCCTTGAATACTCTACTATTGCCAAGTTGGCTGAACTTATTGAAAAAATGGTTATGGATAAAATCGAACAATTATCTCAAGAGGAAGCTCAACGTCTTTTAGGAGTTTAATTTTGACTAAAACCACGCGATGTGCAACTTATTCTTGAAACCCCGCTTCCATTCCTCTCTCCGAAAGGTCGAGAGGCTCTGATTCTTGCTCCCCTTCCCTTGTAGGGAAGGGGTTGGGGGTTAGGTCTCAGAGAAAGTTGCACACGGCGTAAAACCCCTTTTTTAGACGCTACGCGAAGGCGTAATTCGTAATTACCATTGCATAAAGGTTTTAGACATTTTAAATTGGTGGTTTATTTACGCCGTGCTCTACTAGTTTTCATCTGTTATTAAAATAGCAATAAAGTAGCAATATGTCTGAACCAGATGCGCTTTCAGAGCAAAAATCTAATTTGTCACCAGTAAAACGGGCGCTTTTTGAAAAGTGGATGCAAGGTAAATTTATAGATCAGGTGATTCCTCGACGTTTACAACAGAACCCTGTTCCCCTGTCCTTTGCCCAAAAGCGCCTGTGGTTCCTTGACCAGTTGCACCCCGGTCAATCCTTATACAATGAACCCTACGCTTTTCGCTTCAATGGCTCGCTTAACAAGACCGCACTGGTACAAAGCCTTAACGAAATTGTGCGCCGTCATGAAGTTTTGCGTACTAATTTTACCATAGTTGATGGGCAACCGTTCCAGGTCATCGCCCCAACCTTGGCTCTGGCTCTACCGATAGTGGATCTACAGACGTTGCTGCCAAAGGATGAGCTAGAGGCAGAGGTACAACGCCTTGTAACTGAGGAACAGGCGCGACCCTTTGATTTAGCGAACGATCCACTGGTGCGAGTCACTCTGCTGCAATTAGCCGAAGCTCAGTCCGTGTTGCTGTTCACAATGCACCACATTGTGTGTGACCAATGGTCTTTTGGGGTAATCATCCGAGAAATAGTGGCTCTTTATGAAGCTTTTTCTATGGGTAAGCTTTCACCGCTCCTGGAACTTCCAATCCAGTATGCAGACTTTGCTGTTTGGCAGCAGCAGTGGCTCCAGGGAGAAGTGCGAGAGGCTCAACTCTCATACTGGAAGCAGCAATTGAGCAGTCCTCCAAATATACTAGAGTTACCCACTGACCGTCCTCGTCCGCCGATTCAGAGCGATCGAGGCGCAAAACAATCTTTGGTTCTGTCCAAGCCCCTAACCGAAGCTCTTAAGACACTCAGCCAGCAGGAAAAGGTGACGCTATTCATGATGCTACTAGCAGCGTTTCAGACGTTGCTCTACCGCTACACTGGTCAGGATGACATCGTGGTAGGCACCCCCATCTCTGGTCGCAACCGAGCTGAAATAGAAGGGCTAATTGGATTTTTTGTCAATACCTTAGTCATGCGGACTGACCTTTCGGGTACCCCAAGTTTCCGAGAGATTTTGAACCGAGTGCGAGAGGTTGCCTTGGGAGCTTACACTAACCAAGACTTGCCCTTTGAGCAGCTAGTGGAGAAACTGCAACCGGAGCGAAACCTGAGCCACACACCGTTATTTCAGGTGATGTTCCAACTCCAGAATACCCCAACCACGACTTTGGATCTACCAGGTTTAACCTTAAGCCCTTTGGAGTTCGACAAAAAAACGGCGAAGTTTGATCTAACCCTAGTTATGGTAGAAATCAAGCAAGGGCTGATGGGAACTCTGGAGTACAATACCGATCTGTTCAATGCAGATACCATTACCCGGATGCTGGGGCATTTCCAAACTTTGCTAGAAGGCATTGTCGCTAATCCTGAACAGCAAATTTGCGACTTACCACTCTTGCCGAAAACAGAACAACATCAGTTGCTCGTGGAGTGGAATAACACTCAGACTAACTATATTCAGAATAAGTGTTGTATCCATGAGCTATTTGAGGCTCAGGTAGAGCGATCGCCTGATGCCATTGCTGTAATCTTTGAAGATGAGCAGCTAACTTATGAAGAGTTAAACCACCGCGCAAATCAACTAGCGCATTATTTGCGATCGCTGGGGGTAAAACCAGAGGTACTGGTGGGAATCTGCGTGGAGCGATCGCTAGAAATGGTAATTGGAATTCTAGGCATTCTCAAAGCTGGTGGCGCATACGTGCCACTAGATCCAGCATACCCCAAAGAACGTCTGGCTTTCATGCTTGAGGATGCTCAAATATCGGTGTTACTTACTCAGCAGCGACTAGTTAAGGAACTGCCTCAGCGCGAGGCTAAAGTTGTATGCCTAGATGCAGATTGGGAGATTATTGCCCAAAAAAACCACAAAAATCTTTCAACCAAGTTCACATTTAAGAATTTAGCTTATGTGATTTATACATCGGGATCTACAGGAAAACCAAAGGGGGTAATGCTATCTCATAGTAACCTTTGCAACCACATGTTCTGGATGCAAGCAACATTCCCCCTAACTAAAAAAGACAAAGTACTACAAAAAACCCCCTTTGGCTTTGATGCCTCAGTTTGGGAATTTTACGCTCCATTGTTAGCAGGTGGACAGTTATTAATAGCTAAACCAGGAGGTCATACTGACAGTGCTTATCTCTTAAAGTTAATTGCCCAGCAGCAGGTAACTACTGTTCAACTTGTTCCATCTTTGCTGCAAATGCTTTTAGAACAGGGAGGAATCGAAACTTGTCACTCCCTCAAACACGTGTTCTGTGGCGGTGAAATCTTACCAGTTACTCTGCAAGAAAGCTTGTTAAGTAAGCTAGATGTAAATTTGCACAATCTCTACGGCCCAACAGAGGCTTGTATTGATGCAACTTTCTGGAATTGCCAGCGTGAGATTTATCCACAACTTGTCCCTATTGGTCGCCCAATTTCCAATACACAAATCTACATACTCGACCAAAACTTACAACCAGTACCTGTGGGCGTACCGGGCGAACTTTACATTGGTGGTGTTGGCGTTGCTAGGGGATACCTGAACTTACCTGAATTGACCGCGATTAAATTTATTCCTAACCCATTCAGTAATGAATCTGGTTCACGCTTGTATAAAACTGGGGACTTAGTTCGTTATCTACCTAATGGGGATATTGAGATTCTTGGACGTATTGATTACCAAGTTAAGATCCGGGGCTTCCGCATCGAATTAGGCGAGATTGAGGCGAGATTAAACCAACACGCTAAAGTCCGCGAAGCTGTGGTGGTGACTTGGGACGACGAACTGACTGACAAGCGCCTAGTAGCTTATGTAAGTCCTCAATCCAATCAAGAACTTACAGTGATTGAACTGCGTAGCTTTTTGAAAGAGAAGTTACCAGAATACATGATCCCTTCTACCTTCGTACTACTCCAAACTCTGCCGCTAACGCCTAACGGCAAATTGGATAGGCGATCGCTACCAGCACCGGAAACTCTGCGTCCAGAGTTAGAAGCGACTTATGTCATGCCACAAACTGAGATGGAACAAGCGATCGCTACAATTTGGCAAAAAGCTCTCAATATCGAGAATATCGGCATTCACGACAACTTCTTTGAACTTGGTGGTCATTCATTACTTCTGGTTAAAGTTAATAGCCAATTACGTGAAATATTCAAAACCGATTTATCATTGCTCGATATGTTTAGATATCCGACCATCAGCTCTTTAGCACAATCTTTTAGTCCAATCAAAAATCAAACAACATCTTTTCACAAACCAAATAATGATATTCCAGTTGAGAAGCTCAAGGATGGAAAAGCTAACCAAAAAAAACGTCTGCAAAAAATTAAGTCAATTAGCAATAGTTCAGGGGTTAATGAATAATCTCTGAGAATTGACTTTCAATACTAACTTTAGCTTATCAATATTGAAAAAATATGAATACTCCGATAGTATCGGCTAACATCACTGGTTCAGAAATAGCAATTATTGGCATATCAGGGAGCTTTCCTGGAGCTAAAAATGTTGATGAATTTTGGCAAAACCTCCAAAATGGTACAGAGTCAATTTCGTTTTTTACTGATGAAGAACTATCAGCTTATGGGCTAGATACGGTTACACTCAATAATCCGAAGTTTGTCAAAACACGAGCTGTATTAGAAGATGTAGAACTTTTTGATGCTTTATTTTTTGGCTTTAATCCTAGAGAAGCTGAAATTACCGATCCGCAACACCGTCTATTTTTAGAATGTGCATATATCGCCCTTGAAGATGCTGGCTATGACTCAGAAAATTATCAAGGTTCTATTGGAGTTTATGCCGGAGCTAGCTTTAGTGGATACTTACTCAATGTTTATTTGAACGAAGATATTATTAAATCTATAGATAATCACCAACTTGCGATCGCAGGTGACAAAGATTACTTAACTACCCGCGTTTCTTACAAACTGAATCTACAAGGGCCAAGTTTCACTGTTCAAACCGCCTGCTCTACTTCATTAGTCGCTGTGCATTTAGCCGCCCAAAGCTTGCTAAATGGGGAATGTGATATGGCTTTGGCAGGTGGGGTTTCCATAAGTTCTTCTAGAAAAAGTGGCTATCTTTACAAAGAAGGGGGAATTGGGTCTCCTGACGGACACTGCCGCGCTTTTGATGCTCAAGCACAGGGAACTGTCGGTGGCGAAGGTGTAGGTATCGTGGTTTTGAAGAGATTAGAGGATGCTCTAGTAGATGGAGATACCATCCATGCCGTTATCAAAGGTTCCGCTATCAATAACGATGGATCTTTCAAAGTTAGCTACACAGCACCGCGAATCGACAGTCAAGCCAAGGTGATTCAAACCGCTCAAGTTGTTGCCGAGGTTGAACCTGAAACGATTACCTATATTGAAGCTCATGGAACAGGAACATCACTAGGAGATCCCATTGAAATCGCGGCGTTAACCCAAGCTTTTCGAGCCAGCACTGAGAAAAAAGGCTTCTGCGCCATTGGCTCAGTGAAAACTAACATTGGACATTTAGATGCTGCTGCTGGGGTAACAGGTTTAATCAAAACCGTCCTAGCCCTGAAACATCAACAAATACCGCCTAGTTTACACTTTCAGGAACCTAATCCGCAGATTGATTTTGCCAACAGTCCTTTTTACGTCAACACCAAACTTACCGAATGGACAACAAATGGTATTCCTCGCCGGGCTGGAGTTAGTTCCTTTGGGATTGGCGGTACTAATGCTCATGTGATTCTCGAAGAAGCCCCTGTGCAGGAGCAGGGGAGGCAAGGGGAGCAGGGGAGGAAATCTCATCTGTTAGTTCTTTCTGCAAAAACGGAATCGGCACTAGAAACAGCTACGGCGAATCTGGCTAATCATCTCAAACAGCATTCCCATCT
>CAZZZY010000084.1:0-13209 GCA_964658545.1 uncultured Acetobacteraceae bacterium
GCGTTGCAGGGCATCTTGGAGTTGAATGTAACGGGTGACATCATGAAAGGCGATGCTAACACCTAAAAAAGTGGTGTCTGTTTCTTGCAAAGGCGTGATTTGCACATCCAAATATTGGGTTTCTGTGTTAGATAAATAGCGCTCTACATTTGTCAAGCTGACAGGACGGCGTTCGGCATAAGCCCGTTCAATTAGCGATCGCAGTTCAATCGGTCGATAAGAAAGCTCTAGGTCCTGGAAAGGACGAGCTAAATCTTTGGGAGAAAGGGCGAACAAAGTCCGCGCCTGCTCGTTCACCAGTATCAGAACGCCATTGATATCAATGACTATTTGGGCGATTGGTGCTGTGTCGAAACCCATATCTCGCAGCCGCAGGTGTCGAGACAAACGGCTGCTAGATTCGTCATCTACTGAATTTGCCATGACTAAAAGGCGATTGCGTATGTTCACCGACGATACCTTAGTAAATATCCGGTTTTTTAAGTCTATTGGGGTAAATAAATTTGAATGCATCAATAGCATTTCTGCTTTCCCTAAAAATAGATAACCATTATCATTGAGTGCAAAATGCAATCGGGCTAGAATTCGCCCTTGAGTCTCAGAATTAAAATACATTAATGTATTACGACTAACCAGCAAATCTAAGCGCGAAATGGGCGCATCCTGAAGCAAATCGTGGCGACCAAAAATCACTGAGCGGCGTAAATCTTGGCGGAAGACATAGCGGTTCCCGATAATCTCAAAGTATTTCTGCCGCAGTTCATCTGATACCGCCTGGACATCTTTTGCAAAATACAGAGCTTGACGAGCCTGGTTAAGAGCCTCTTCATCTACATCTGTGGCGTAGATTTTCACCCGTTGGCGAAATTCCTCTGTTCCCAACATTTCAGCCAGTAACATTGCCAAGGTATAAGCTTCTTCCCCAGAAGCACAGCCAGCACTCCAGATGCGAATTTGGTCAGAAGTTTTTTTATTTTTAATCAGATTAGGCAGTATTTCCTCGGCTAGGTATTCCCAAGCTGATGAATCTCGAAAAAAAGCCGTGACGTTAATTAGGATGGTGTTAAAAAGATAACTAAATTCTTCTGGATCAACTTCTAGATAGTCTAAATATTCTTCAAAGTTTTCTATAGTCAATGACTGCATCCGCTTACGTACCCGACGCATCAAAGTCGAGCGCTTATAGCCTGTGAAATCAAATCCCCGGCTTTGTCTGAGATAAATCAGTAGATTTTCAAATTCGGAGTCTCTTTCTGGGGAAGTCATAGGGTAGGGGGTAGAGCTACGATTAAAATCAGCAGGGCGCTGGAGATTTCATCTAGGGGGAGAATAAAATCTACGTTCCCAGTTTGAATTGCAGATGAAGGCATTCCAGAAAATTCGGCGGTTTTTACGTCTTGGACAATGACAGTACCGCCCATTTTTTTTATTGCTTCTACTCCCATCGCGCCGTCGCTACCCGTTCCAGTTAGCACAATGGCGATCGCTCTATTTTTGTAAGTGGCTGCAACCGATTCAAATAACAAGTCAGCCGAAGGACGTAAAAAATGTACTAATTCCGACTGTGATAAGGAAAGCGTGCCATCACCGTTAACCAATAAGTGACGATTGGGTGGAGCAATGTAAGCTGTTCCTGGGGCAAGAAAATCTCCCTCCTCTGCCTGCTTGACCCTAAGAACCGTGCGCCGACTAAGAATTTCTGCCATGAGTGAGCGATGTTCGGGAGCAAGGTGTTGCACTATAGCGATCGCAGCGGGAAATTCTGCGGGTAGAGTGGCTAGCACTTTCACGAGAGCAGTCAGACCACCGGCTGAGGCTGCGATCGCCACAATATCAAAGGCAGCATTAGTAAAGTGAGGTGGATGATTGTTGGCATCTTCCGCCATCTGAATCATGATTTTTTGGCTGTCAGTACCTAACCAAACTTATTAGTTTACAGAGAGCTATTTATAGATTTACAATCGCTCATATTTACCTATATGAATTATACAGTATTTTTGAACTAAGTTTCCTTTTTTTTGCCTTTATCTGTTAAGTTAATCTGTTCATCTTCCTGCTCTAAAATGCGTTTAGCCTCCAAAAGTTGCTGCCTATGTTCGTCACTAACCGTCGGGTATTGCAGATTGAGTTCTTCTAATTTTGTGCAAATAATATTAGCGACTACCAGGCGTGTAAACCACTTGCGATCGGCAGGAATAATATACCACGGGGCCCATTTTGTACTCGTGTAATTGAAAACTTCTTCATAAGCCTTCATATAATCATCCCAAAAAGCTCGTTCTCGGACATCGCTGTCTGAGAACTTCCAATTTTTATCGGGAAATTCAATCCGTTCTAAAAAACGTTTTTTCTGCTCTGATTTCGATACATTGAGAAAGAACTTCAGGATGATTACACCATTGTTAACCAAATATTTTTCCAAGTTATTAATCTCTTCAAAGCGTTGCTTCCATATCTTATTTCCATTAGGTAAATGAGGAAGTTGTTGCTTTTTCAGCATTTCTGGATGCACACGAACCACTAAGGTTTCTTCATAATATGAGCGGTTGAATATCCCAATTCGGCCTCTTTCTGGCAAAGCTTTCATTGTTCGCCACAGGTAGTCATGGTCTAATTCTTCTGCACTGGGTTCCTTAAAACTAAATACCTGAAATCCTTGCGGGTTAACACCAGAGGTCACATGTTTAATAGTGCTATCTTTCCCAGCAGCATCCATTGCCTGAAAAATAATCAGCAAGGCATAGGTGTTTTGAGCGTAGAGAATATTTTGGTAATTTGCTAATCGCTCAATGTCTGCCTGCAATTTGTTTGCAGCATCAGCTTTTTGATGAAAATCAGTTTTATAAGCTGGGTCATAGTTTTTTTTCAGAGAAATCTTTGAACCTGGTGGAACAATGAAGGCATCGTAATTCATATATAAAAGTTCCTAACTGCTGATTATACTGAAGCCTAAATATTGGGAAGTGCTAATTTCTGAAAGTTATAATTTCTTAATTCAATAATTTTAATTCAAAATTCATAACTTTTAACTATCCTCTTCGTCATCGGCAAGTTTTGTCGCTATTTTTAAATCCCCCTTATACAACTTAATTACGAATTATTTCCGTCGCGTTGACATAGGACGCATCGCTTCACGCCCCAACATAAACATCCCCGCAACACCCAAACTAACAAACCAAACATATTGATACCAGTATTGCCGAATGTGTTCACCCGCGCTGAGTTCTGGACGCAACGTATTTAAGTACAGCAGCAGCACTAATATCATCAGCGCCCCAAAACCCACAAAGCTTAAACCAACACGAATTCGTGCCGGTCGCAATTCAAAATCACTAATATTGTCTAGGTCAATTTCTGCCAATTCATTAAAGGAATCATCTGCCAAAGATGAGGTTGCTTGAAATCTATTGCCCAGTTTTGGTGGCAAAATTAGCGCCAGTGTTGCTACGGTTGGGCGGCGTAATAAAGCCTCAGTATCTCGTAGCAATTGCAATGGCTTACGGGTTGTAGTTGGTTGAGCAAACTCTATGTTGTCTGTGGGGGTTGGGGCATTAGCTTTGCTTTCAAAATCCATAGTAAGCTTGGAAAAACCAGGATATACATAGCCTAACGAATCATCAGAAAAATGTGCCAAAATAATTACGATTTATGAAATATAAATTACTCGTCCATTTCTTTTAATGTCGCTAATGCCGACGGAGATAGGCGACTCAGATAGCGGAATATCCAGTATTTAAAGATAGTGTTTAAAATCACCGGAAATGTCGCAATAAATAAAAATATTGCATTTCTAGTGGCTGGTAGACCTAAATGTTCTGCAAATCCTTCAAGAAGAACCTCCCATCCATCTGGTGAATGAAATCCTACGAATATATCTGTAAACAGAATAATTACAAAAGCCTTAGCACTATCGCTCAGTCCATAAACGATATTATCTATAAAAGACTTCACGATAAAGATTTCTTTCTTGCTAAAAACGATAATTAAGCTAAAAGAAATTAGTGATATTAAATCAGCAAAAATATTACCAACAGCACTATCAGTTTTTATGTGGAATTCCTCGGCTATCTCAATTGCTTTGTCCTTTATTTTTTCTTTTATTACCTCTGAAGAAAGTGCTGGTGTTTGATTTAATAAAGATTCAAACCTCAAATTTTGTTGGAAATTAGATAATTCATGGAGGGCTTCTTTTTCCATATCAGAATTGATGAAAATCTGAGTTTTATTCTCTCCTCTAGTCTTTTCTAATATGGGAGTTACTAAGAACTGTTTAGATAAAATCTGAGTTAAGAGTGGGACAATAATTAAAATGAGCAAAAATCTTAGGGCAATTCTTGTCCTATTTTTAGAAATTCGGTAATTTCTGACAAATTCTTCTTCTCTCCGTGGTGAGAAATCCCCTGTAATTCTATTAATAGTTCTGCCAATAGACCCAGGTAAAACTCCAGTTTTTTGAGTCGGAGGCAGATATTTAATATTAGATGAGCCTGCTTGTTTATTTATTTCAATCTGATTAATTTTTAGTGGTTGATAATTTGACACTAACGCGCTATTACTAATTAGTTCATCTTTGATAGCATACTTCTCTACAACTTCATCAATAACCTTCAATTTTTCTAATAAAACAGAATTAGAGATATTGACGATTCTCCGACTAAGCTGGAATTCTGTAAGCCTGACCCTGATAATAGTTAAATTTTTATCAAGGTAGACTTGCCAATAAGACATCACGGTTTCATTATAATTTCCTGATTCTGAAGATATTTTTTTACCTTCAAAATGTTCTATTTCGATGTTTCTAATTCTCTGAGCGGCTTGTTGAGCTTCTAAGAGTGCCCTTTCTGGTGTGTCGAAAAACCAATTGTTAAGCGATCGCAAGTATTTTTTCAGTTTTTGAGGAAGCAATTGTGCCGTTTTTGTAGATGAATCTTTCATTATCTATAGGAATCCGCTTTGATTTATGAACTTATTTGCTCCTGTCAGGGAGTAGGGAGTGGGGAATAGTAAATCAGTCTTTTCAAGTTGAGGACGAGTTTTCTCAAAGACTAATTATTACGTTAGCGTAGTGGTAGCGAGTCCGCAGGAATTACGAATTATTTTAAGGTCTATAGTCGATTCTTAGTTGGAATCACAATCATTGAGAAATAGGGTACTTTGGCTGGATCAACTTCATCCAGAGGTACGATGCGTTGCTGTGACGTTGATGCCCGCTCAATATATCTTGCCCGTGATGCTAACCCCAATTTATGCAGAATATCTCGTACTTTGGTAAAGTGACGACCTAGCTTCATAATTGCTGCTGCATCAGTGATCAACAGATGTGTAGTTAGCTCTTCTGCGGGCAATGGGGCGGGTAGTACGGTGAGGATATCGCTGTAGTAGGTGAAAGGCACGCCCAAGGCTACTGGACAAGCCATCAGTGAGGAAACTCCTGGGACAACTTCTATTTGGTACTGGTCACATAACCGCGTGAATAGGTACATGAACGAACCATAGAAAAATGGATCACCCTCACATAACACCACGACATCTCGACCTGCTGCTAAATGGTTGGCAATTGGTTCAATTTCCTTGTCATAAATAGACTTTGCCTTTTCTGGCTCCAAGGCGCGGGGAAGATGAAATAACACCTCGATTTGATTGCCAGGAAGATACTGCGCGACGATCGCTCTAGCAATACTCTCTTTATCTATTGCTGATTGATAAGCAACCACGGGAGCGGCACGCAATAGCCGCAGCGCCTTCAGAGTCAATAGTTCTGGATCGCCTGGGCCGACACCAATTCCATAGAGACGACCTTTATCTGTTATGTTCATTCTGACTCCGTTGCCAGGGCGTTAACTGCTGCTGCCGCGATCGCACTCCCACCACGCCGACCATGTAAGGTTAAAAATGGTATATCTCTGCTGTCTGCGGCTAGTGCTGCTTTTGATTCGGCTGCACCGACAAACCCAACTGGAAAGCCTAAGATAATAGCAGGCTTGTAAGCTACTTCATCAAGCATTTCTAACAGTCGGAACAGTGCTGTGGGTGCATTGCCAATTGCGATCACTGCCCCATCTAGGTGCGATCGCCATAATTCCAGAGCTGCCGCCGACCTTGTAGTACCCAGACGTTGAGCAATTTCTGGCACATCAGGCTCATTGAGGGTACAAATAACTTGATTATTTGCAGATAACCGTCGTCTGGTAATGCCATCGGCAACCATCCGACAATCGCACAGAATTGGCGCTCCCTGTGCTAGTGCTACCCTTGCAGATTGCACTGCTGTTGGTGAATATCCCAAATCAGTGACAATATCCGTCATCCCACAGGCATGAATGAGACGCACAGCAACTTTTGCTACATCTGGTGGCAGCACATCTAGGTTCGCTTCTGACCGGATGATTGTAAATGAATTACGGTAAATTTCGTTGGCATCTCGGATGTAGTCAGGCATTCAATTTTGGATTTGGGATTGATCTATGAAAATCGCAAGGCTCAGATTCCTAACTTCTCTAAAAAGTTGGGAATCTTATTGTTCACAAACGATTTAGGAATATTAAATAACTGCTGTAATAAGGGGATTGCATATCGATTGGCAAATTTCCCAAAGGACTCATCAGAATTTAGACGTTGAATTTTATATACATATAGCATCCGCTCTATTAATGCAGGTAGTTCGGCAAAAGTCACATATCGATATATTTCATGTCCGAATTTCTGCTTACTGTCACCAACATAAACGTGATAGCCTTCCACAATTCTATTGTCAGCCCGAATGTTGACACCGAGCAGAGTAATATCACTCTTGCTATGCTGGGCGCATGATTTTTCGCAGCCGCTAAAGTGGATATTAACTGGGCAATCTAGAGTGATACGAGTTTCAAGATACGCGGCCAATGCCAACGCATGACTTTTGGTGTCCGTAGCAGAAGCGGCACAACCCCTGTTTCCAGAACAAGCAACTAATGCACTCTTGATATTGGTTGCAGAGAAATCTAATCCTAAGAAAGCAATTTCACTTTGGACATCACCAACCCATTGCTGGGGAATATCAGTTAGCAGCAAATTTTGCCAAGGGGTTAACCGAAGAGTAGCACTACCATATTTTGCTGCTAAATTTGCCAAACCTTTCATTTGTATACTTTTTAGTCGTCCAAGGGGCAAGACGACACCAATGTAAAATAAGCCTTGCTGACGTTGGGAATGGATACCTATATGCTGATAATTCCCATTTGACCGCTCCCAGAATTTCTCTCCCTTCCCTAATACGGAAGGAGGTTGGGAGGTTAGGTCTTTTCTTGTTTCACTGTACAAAAGAGGGAAAGATAGACGCTGCTGAACTTCTTGGAGATAATTGTCGCAACCCAAAGTATTCAATAACTCTAAAAGACGTAGCCGGCGTTTGTTGGTAGTATTACTATGAGCTAAATAGACATCTGCCAAAGCTGCCAAGACGGGTAAACATTGCTCTGGTGGTAACAAAATTCCCATATCGCTAGGCGGTTGACCCTTCATGCCGACACTGAGATAGAGGCGGAAGTAAACATCACTATCGATTGAGACAGCAGCAAATAGGATATCATTCAAGCGATCGCACACCTGAATTATCCCACCACCATCAAAGCAAACACTAAATTTTGCCGACAGTCCTGAAAGCGCCGGATGTGCAGCAATATAATTATCCCAAGCTTGGATAAAAGAGCGAGTGTCGATTAATTCTTGCGGGTCGATACCGGCAGTTGGGCTGGTCATAATATTACGGATATGGTCTATAACAGAATTGCGAGAACCCAATCCCATATCCTGTAAATACTTCAGAACTTCAGCATTTATCCCCCTGCGAATTTCGCGGACTTGTAGGTTAGCTCGATTAGTCACATCTACATAGCCACCACCGTGTTGGTCTGCTATATCTGCGATCGCACGGCACTGCTGACTACTAATAATTCCACCTGGTATTCTAATACGAGATAATATACCATCTTCGGCAGGTGTGGCATAAAACAAGCCAGGACAAGTGGCAAATCCAGAAGGCAAAGTTGGAACTCCTTCCCTGTGCGACGCAGGGAGTAGACGGTGAGTGTGTGATAATAACGTCTTGAGAGTTGGCATTCTGACTTGGGTGATCCCATCACAGCTGCGGCACAGTCCCGGAATTTCACCGGAGTTTCCCAACTCCAAGCTTTAGACTTTATTTAGGATATAGACATCTTCTAGATAATTATATTACATTACCATAGCTATATTTTTTACTGTATTTTTTTATAGTTTTTATTTAAAAAAAACGATCACAAGTTTAATTATCTTCCGGTAACTTAGTTCTATCTCCCCCCCGTGTTTCACCGATAAGTTCTGTTTCTTTGGGAATAAAACCACGATCCTTACCTAAACCAATAGACGGTTAGCAGCGCCAGGAGGCTGTAGATAAGAAGCGGGTACAGCACAAGCTACGGCAAGCCCCGCGAGATAGCCAAAAAGCTGGCTAAAAAAAGACTAGCAACAGCCCTAATACGGCTGCTACTAGTCCTTAAAATCTCAAAAAATCGGATATGACTATCTATTCTACAGACATTGGCAACTTTTCCGCAATCACTGCACTCAAGGGCAGCAATTCCAAATTCAATGCTATAAGGCAATACGCCTTTGATTTAAACTTTTTTCTTGCGGGCTGCTAGGAGTTCTAGAATAACGCCATTTGTCCAGCCAAAGCCAACTTCGTTAGAACTGTATCCAAAAGAGATATCGTCGGAAACGTTGGCGGAACAACGTTCAACATCGTATTTCTCAACTAGGGTGTTATAACGCCCGAATTCTTTAATTACCATAGCTAAGAATTTATTGGCAATGCGATCGCCTTCTACATCATACCCATAGCGATAAAGTCCCTGGACAGCAATTAATGTCAATGGTGCCCAACCAAAGGGGGCATCCCACTGGTTTCCGGTGACATTAGTACTGGTCAAAATCCCTCCTGGGGCTTCAAACAACGAGAGATTTTCTACGACGCGCCGGGCTTGGGCTTGAGAAGCAATTCCTAACCACAGGGGATAAAACGTGGTAGCAAATTCATAACGGCGGCGTTCTCCACTCTGGAAGTGATAATCGAGATAGAGTCCCACTTCTTCATCCCAGAGATACTGATCGATGCGATCGCGGCGAATATCAGCGCGATCGCGCCATTGCTGTTTCAGTTCCTCGTTCCCCAAAATACCGTTAATTTGTGCCAAATCTTGTTCCATCTGATACAGCAAACTGTTGAGGCACACAGGAGCATAGTAGAGGATATCAACACTGAAGGGGCCAAAGCGGTTGGTGATATCAAAACCGGACTCGCGCATGGTGCGATCGCCCTTGTAAAATAGGTTGGTCAATTCGTCATTTTCGCGATCGTAATAAAGATTAATGTCGTAATCTTTCACTTCAAAGGTTTGGTAATAGTCCTTGACGCGATCGTAGTGGCTTTTTCCCTCCTCATCTCGCTCAGAAAACAAAACTTCTGGCGCGGGGCCTTCCCCAAAGGCATAGAATCTAGATAAGCCTGTTGCAGGATTCAGGTGAGGCGGTACTACCCAGTAATAATAAAATTTCTCTAACAACGGGACGGCTGACTTTAACCACTCTTCATCTTGGGTGTGCTGGAATAGTGCCAAAACCATCATACTGAGAACCGGGGGCTGCGATCGCGACAGCATATAAGTCCGGTTGGAATTGAGGATGGTGCCATAATGCTCGACTTGGTACAATAGTTGGTCAACTTGGCTTTGGGCTAGATCCCATTCCTCATCGCGCAAAAGTCCCAGTAATATAAAGTAGCTGTCCCAGCCATACATTTCGTTGAAGCGCCCACCTGGTACTACATAAGGCCCTGGTAGGTATAATAGTCCATGCTCTGGAATCGCTTCGACTTGAGATGGCAAAGTGCGTATTTCAATTCTTTGCATATCTTTTGCAGATAGCGATCGCTCTAAAACAGTCTGAATGTTGGGACAATCTTCTGAGGGGGAAATGTAGACGATCCAGGGAGTTTCTGTCTCGTGGTCTAGTTTGGTATCCTTTGCAGATTTTAATAGGTCTTGGTGCGATCGCGTTAAGGTTTTCCATGTTTTTTTGATATGGGCGCGCACGGGGTCAATCTGCGTGGTGGTGGGTGGTGGGGGAGTGGACATAGTTTAATTTGAGGGGGAGGAGGTGGGAGGAATTTTTTTTAACGCAGAGGGACGCGGAGGTTTTAGCTTTTACTAACTAATAGGGCGACGGGGAAATGGGTGAGGGCGGCTGCGATAGATAGGGTTTGTGTAGTTTGTAAGGGTTGCTGAGTCAGGAGGTTTTTCCAGGTGAGGGGAGTTTCTGGGGGTAATAACAGGTGTGTATCTTGCCAAACTGACAAGCCGTTGGGGTTATCTTCAGGTTGGATGAGGCTGGTTAGAAAGCGAGGGGCGATTGCGATCGCTGTTTGATTTCCTTCACGGCGGGCAAAGGCGATAATGTGATTGGCGTAGGTTCCCTGAACTTCTAAGGGCAGATAGTCGCCATCCTGGAATAATGAGACATAGTTTGTTCTGGCTTGCAGTAATTGAGCCGTTAAAAAGAGTTTGATTCTGCCGTCTGTTTTGTGGTTTAGTAATTCCTGAATTAGTTTGAGAATATCTGTTTTTACTTGCTCACGGATGGCGTTTAAGTAAGTGCGTCGCTGTTCAAAATCTACGGGACGGCGATTATCTGGATCGACTAGGCTTAGTTCCCAAAGTTCTGTTCCCTGGTAAAAGTCAGGTACGCCGGGTGCGGTAATCTTGAGTAGAGTTTGGGAAAGGGAATTGAAAATACCATAGGCTGCAATTCTCTGCTGAAAGGGGCGAAAGGCTTGGAGAAATTCCCCGGAGATGGAAGGATCGAGTACCTTCTCGATGAAGGAAGTACAGGCTTCTTCATACTCGCTATCAGGTCGCAACCATGCTGTATGAACTTTCGCTTCTCTAATTGCCTTAATTATATAGTCTTTCACCCGTTCCACGAAAGATGCCTGTTCGTGTTCTGCAAAGGGAAACGCCCCTACTAGGGTTTGATAAAGAAAATACTCATCGTTGCGATCGGGTATAGCAAACCCGTGGCGATGGCTGCGATGTCCTCGATTAATAGCACTCCAAGTATTTACCTGCTGATCCCATTCATCGGGGATTTCTGACAATACATTCAACCTGGCCCGCACATCTTCGCCGCGTTTGGTGTCGTGGGTGGCTGTGGTGTTCATTGTGTGAGGCCAGGTTGCTTGGTGCTGTTTATTAAAGCTATGAAATTTGGCTAAGTCAATGCCAAAATGACTGGGATTTCCCCCGACTTCATTCAGCGACAGCAAGCGATTGTAAACATATAAGGTGGTGTCTTCTACGCCTTTCGCCATTAGCGGGCCACTGTATTGCTGCATCCGCAAGACAAAATATATCCACTGTTCACGTTCTGTTTGAGTCAGAGAGGTATCAAACTCCAGCAGCATTAATTTTTCAATAAAAGTCAGTTCGTGCTGCAATAGGGGCGCTTGTTCTTTGGCTTGGCGAATTACTTCTTGAATGGTGGCGCGATCGCCATCTCCAATTCCATCGGGGGTAATATAAGTACGGTAAATCGGGAACAGTGTCAAAACTTCTGCGATCGCTCTTTTCAAGCCATTCAGTGTAAAATCATTGCCATAGCGATATTTGCTGGAAATGTTCTTTAACAAAATAGCCAAATTGTCAATATCACCGGCTAAATTCTTTTCGAGTATCAGGTGCTTTTTCTGCTTTACCACCGATGAATAATCTCCTCTTGAACCAATAAAGTTCTGGTAAGTTTTGTCCAAGGATGATTCATTTTGGGTTTGACAAAATACGCCATTGACATAGTTAAGAAAGTCATATCCCGATGTCCCTTGAATTTTCCAGTTTTCCGGTAATTCTTCAGTGAGTTCTAAAATCTTCTCGACGGTAATATAAACATCACCCATCTTTTCTCGCAGCCTTTCTAGATACTGGATTGGGTTATACAGTCCATCAATATGGTCAATGCGTAAGCCTGTAAATTTGCCTTCTTCAACCAGCTTCAGAATCAGGCTATGGGTATTATTAAAAACCCGCAGTTCTTCAACTTTAACCGAAATCAGTTCGTTGACAGTAAAGAAACGGCGGTAGTTCATTTCTTCTGCTCCAACCTTCCAAAAGGCTAGACGGTAAAATTGGTCTTTCAGTAAGTCATCTAGCAAGTTAAAGCTATCTGAATTACCCGCTTCTCCGTTGAAAGTTTGGATATTTTCGTCAATGAACTCGCGGATTGAATCGTTTGTGGTGTAGAGTTCCCAAACCAATCCTTTAATAAATGCAATTTGGTCTTGTCGCTGTTTTCCCGCAACTTCTGAAGGGACATTTTTGAGAATATACAAAATTCCCAATAGCTTAATAAAATCGGGGTGATTGCGTCCTAGAGTGCGCGTGAGTTTACCCAGATTATGGGTGATAAATTTTGTATAAGACTCTAATCGTAGCGGCAGTTTTAAGCTGTAATAGTTTACGGTTAAACCGTTTTGTTCGTATTGCAGTTGAATGTGTCCGTTTTCTAGGGATGCACCATAAAAATCCCCTAGTAAAGGAGCCAGAATTCGCTGTTGGCGATCGCCAAAGGGAGCATTCCAAGAAAGGTCGAAGTAGTCAGTATAGCTGGAATCTGGGCCGTGTTCCAATACGTCCATCAAGTAATCGTTTTCGCTGCTATAGGCCATGTGATTTGGCACAATATCTTGTAACCAGCCCATACCAAGAGATTGGACTTCACTAACTAAGGCATCAAAAGATTCATTAGTTCCCAGTTCTGGGTTAAGTTGAGTGGCATCTACTATATCATAGCCGTGCGTACTCCCGGATCGTGCCTTGAAAATGGGGGAGGCATATAAATCGGAAATACCTAAATCTGCTAGATAAGCTGCGATCGCTTTAGCGTTGTCAAAGCCAAACTGGGGTGTAAACTGAATTCGATAAGTTGCGGTGGGAATTCGCATATTTTTTTTTCTGAATTTATTTGCGTGAACTTTTCATATCCGGGTTCACTTTTTGACGAACCCCAGAGGACACGGAGGAAAATAGTAATTAACTAAGTTTGGGGGTTTAAGTCCCCTGCTTCTATCAAGCAGCCCGTTTTGTGTCGGGGTTAAATCCCCGTTACAAAACGTAATTGCTCTCTTCTCTACGAGACGCTCCG
>CAZZZY010000085.1:0-4921 GCA_964658545.1 uncultured Acetobacteraceae bacterium
ACTTTTTACTTTTGCCTTGTTCGGTGAACGGTTATTACTATCTTGAGGGTGGTGAATTTAAGAAACCACTACTAATAAAATATGAGAAGTATTTATCCAGCAGTTTAGCATCCATTGGTGGACAAACAATTGCAGAATCTGCCAATCCATCGAGGGTATTCTGATAGTCATAATCAACTGTATTTTGATACAACTCCATAATTGTCAAAGAATTTTGATAGACTTTTTCAGACATCATCGGTAAAAGCGGATGTAAAACATTTTCCTGAGAGTCCCTGAAATTTGCAATTAGCTCATCTTTCCACTGAGTATATGGTAACTTCTTCAGTTGATAACCATAAGAACAAATAAACTCAAAAAGCTCGATGATGCTAATATTTTGATCCGGCGGGGGTACAATATGGAAAGTTTTCCCTAAAGATTCTTGCTTTTTGGATAAATGGACAATTGCTTTAGTGGCGTAATCCACAGGAAGCAATTCTTCTTTTTGATCTATGAGTTCGGGAAAACTACCAAGCTGTATGCATCCTTTAATAACTCTAGGCACAAAAGCATCTTTTGTATTAGCAATGCCTGTACTGCTATGTCCCATGAGAAATCCTGTTCTGAAGATGCTAACAGGTATTCCCCTAGACTTGGCAATCGATACAAGATTTTCGGCTACCCATTTGGTTTGAGCGTAGCCAATATCCAGGGCAACATAGTCTTTACAAGACTCGATATCGTCATCTTCGTAAACTACTTTTTGCCCTGTAAAATGGTTGATTGCACCAAAAACAGCAATAGTAGAAATGTAATTCATTGGTTTAATTTTGCCCACACAAGCTAATCTGAGAACTTCTTGGGTTCCGAGAACATTGGATGCCTTGATTGCAGAGTATGGTTTAGCAAAATTGACTTGGGCAGCACTGTGATAAATAACATCAATTTGCAAAGCCAGCTTTTCAAACTGTTCAATAGAAAGACCCAAATATGGCTGTTCTAAGTCTCCCGGAATCGGAATCACATGAGAGCTAAAATTTGGGTGATGAAGGGAATATTTTTCTAGGTTTTGTTGAATCTTTTTCAATCCTTCATGCTCGTTTGGGGAGCGCACCAGGCAGTATATTTTTGCTTGAGTTTGCTGTAGCAGTTCATCAATTAAAAAAGCCCCCAAATAGCCTGTAGCTCCGGTGAGAAAAATATGACGCACTTCATTAACCTGAGCAACAGCCCTTCCTTGGGCATCGATTGCGGGATCGAGTACTACCTCAGATTTTAGATCGATCGCACTGGTTAAAGAAGAAACGCCATCTCGACGCACTGTCTCTATTACCTGAACCAGTCCTTCTACAGTGGATTTCTCAAACAGGGTTTTTAGGGGTAAATCGACTTGAAAGGTTTCTCTCACAAAAAAAATCAACTGAGATGCTAGCAGGGAATTACCACCAAGCTCAAAGAAATTATCATGAATCCCAACTTCTGCGATCGCTAGAACTCGGCTCCAAATTTCAGTCATTTGTTCCTCAATCGGGGTACGAGGTGCGACAAATGCTGCTTCCAAATCGCTTCTATCCATTTCCGGCTCTGGTAGACTGCGAAGGTCTACATTGCCGCCTCGGTGAGTCTGACGATCGCCCAAGATTTGCTGATACTCAGGGACTTTTAACAGGGGTAAGTTGGAAATTGTCTGGTCTGGGTTAGAGACAATATTCTGTAATAGAGTAGAAAAATGTTCCACCATCAAAGCGATCGTCTCAGCTTTAAAGAGGTCAGTACTATATTCCAAGTTGCCCGATATCCCTGCTGCTGTCTCGCGCAGTTCGAGGTATAGATCGAACTTGGATGTCCCGTTGTCAATTCCCAAACGGTTCATTGTTAATCCAGGAACGGTCAACTTAGGCATTGGGGTATTCTGAAGATGAAACATCACTGAAATCAGGGGATTTTGTTTCAAGTCCCGTTTGATCTCTAGAGCATCAATTAGTTTCTCAAACGGTAAGTCTTGGTAGGTATAACCCCATAAAGCTACTTCCCGGACTCGGCCTAACAACTGGCGGAAACTTGGGGAGCCAGACAAGTTGGTTCGCAATACCAAAGTATTGAGCAAAAACCCAATTAGTCCTTCTAACTCAGAACGGTGGCGATTGCTAATAGGAGCGCCTATTAAAATGTCTTCTTGCCCTGTGTAGTGATATAGGAGTGTCTGAAATGCTGCCAACAACGTCATAAACAAGGTAGTTCCTTCTTGACGCGAGAGAGCATTGAGAGCATCGGTTAGGGATTTGGGGATAACGACCGATTGGCGGGCCCCCTGATATGTTGGCTCCAATGGTCGTGGATAATCGGTGGGCAATTCTAATATCGGTAGACTGCCACTCAAATTTTGCTGCCAATAGGCAAGCTTATTATCTAAAATTTCACCTTGCAGCCACTGCCGCTGCCAAGCTGCAAAGTCCGCATACTGAATAGCTAAGTCAGGAAGGGGAGAGGGGTTTCCAGTGGAGAAAGCTTGATAGAGGGCTGACAGTTCCTCGAACAAAACATTTAAAGACCAATCATCACAAAGAATGTGGTGTAGGTTGAGGAGGAATATATGCTCCTCTGAACTCAATTGCAGCAATGTTGTTCGCAGTAATGGCCCTTGAACTAAATCGAAGGGACGTTGAGCTTCTTCAAGGATCATCTGGCTGACTTGAGATTCCTGGTCATCTGGAGATAGCCCTTGGAGGTTCACTACTAAGAGTTTGATGGGAAAATTTGAGTGGATGACCTGTATAGGTTGTCCTTTTACACTCGCATAGGTAGTTCGCAGGACTTCATGACGGTTGATAATTTCATTCAAGCTCTGCTCTAATATGGTGGCGTTGAGTACACCTCTGAGGCGAAAGGCTTCGGGAACATTGTAAAAAGCATGGTTGGGCACTAACTGGTCAAGAAACCACAACCGTTCTTGCCCAAAGGAAAGGGGTAAATAGCGATCGCTACGCTCATCGCGCCCAATGGATTGTATTGGCAAAATAGAGCATCCTTTGTCTTCCTCTTGCGCTTTTCTAATGCTTTCAGCCATTTCAGCGATGGTGGCCGCTTCAAAGAAATGCCGCATTGGTAATTCAACTTGAAAGATATCGCGGATGCGGCAGAGGATCTGGAAGGCTAGTAAGGAATGTCCTCCCAACGCTAAGAAATTGTTATGAACACCAATGTTTTTTATACCCAATACTGTAGACCAAATTTCTGCGACTCGTTCCTCAATAGGGGTGTGAGGAGCAACAAACTTCTCACTTGCATTCAAAGTTTGAGCGGGTGCTGGGAGTGCCTGACGATCGACTTTTCCGTTAGCTGTTAAGGGTAAAGCACTCAATTGCACAAAGCGAGAAGGGATCATGTGGTCAGGCAATTTCTGTTTGAGAAAACGGCGTAAATTACCAACATTCGTGTCTGGTGATTCGGGTTTGGGAACTACGTAAGCTACTAGGCGTTGGTCGCCAGGGGAAAATTCTCTAGCAATCACCACAGCTTCTTGCACGTCAGGATGTTGCCACAGTGCAGTTTCAATTTCTCCTAGCTCAATACGGAAGCCGCGAATCTTTACTTGTTGGTCAATGCGCCCAATATACTCAATGTTGCCATCTGGTAAGTAGCGAGCTAAGTCGCCTGTTTTGTAGAGGCGTTGTTTTTTGACTATTTGCTTGGTGTCTCCACTAGGCTCGTTGATGAATGGGTTGGGGATGAATCGCTGATCTGTTAGTTCTGGACGGTTGAGATAGCCTCTGGCTAGTCCCTCTCCAGCAATATATAGTTCCCCAGAGACACCTATGGGTACTGGCTGCATCTGTTCGTCCAAGATAAGACAGCTAGTGTTGGCGATCGCTCGTCCGATTGTCACACTGCTATCACCTTTCTTCACCAGGGTAAATGTGGAATAGGTCGTATCTTCTGTAGGCCCGTATAGATTGAAGACTTTTTGAATATTGTCCAACTCATAGATTTGCTGCACCAAACGATTTTGGAGAGGTTCACCGGCTAAGTTAACGGTGCGTACAGAAGTGGGTATCCCATTAATTCTCAGTAACTCTGCGATCGCAGATGGCACTGTATTGATCAAGGTGACTTCTTGAGCAGCCAGTAAACGAGGTAAATACAAGGCATTTTCTGCCAAAATCACCTTACCACCCCAACTGAGGGGAACAAATATCTCGAAAACTGAGAGATCGAAGCAAATAGATGTTGCGGCTAGAACTCCAGCTAGATCCTTGGTTGTAAAAACTTCTCTTGCCCAATGCAACAGAGCCACTGCGCTGTGATGTTCGATAGCTACCCCTTTAGGTTTACCAGTCGAACCGGAGGTGTAAATGACATAGGACAGGTTTTCATCTGTCACTAGGCTGGTTAAATTCTCCTGGCTTTGTTGAGTAATTGCCTCCTCATCACTATCTAGACAAACTATATGGGCCTGATGCTTTGGAAGCTTTGAAAGGAGATTTTGTTGGGTCAGTAGTATTGGTAACTGTGAATCCTCTAACATCAAGGCTAGACGCTCTGAGGGATAGGCTGGATCTAGGGGGACATAAGCTCCGCCTGCTTTGAGAATGGCTAATAGTCCAATGATCATTTCCAGCGATCGCTCCACGCAAATGCCAACTAGAAACTCAGGTTTGACATTCAGGGTCTGTAGATAGTGCGCTAGTTGATTAGCTCGCTGGTTAAGTTCTTGGTAAGAAACCTGCTTGTCTTCAAAAATGACCGCAATTTGCTCAGGTGTTTTTTCTACTTGGTATTCAAACAACTGATGGATACATATGTTACTTACGTAATTTCCGGGATGTTCATTCCATTCCAGAAGCAACTGGTTTACTTCTGTCTTGGGTAGATTCAGGTCTTGTTGAGAATGTTCAGTAGAATTCTTCATTGCAAACTAGTATTTTTTGCAACTACTATT
>CAZZZY010000085.1:4931-13203 GCA_964658545.1 uncultured Acetobacteraceae bacterium
GCCACTACTTAAAATGGCTAGTCACAGAGGTATAAAAAAGCGCAGATTGTTAAACGAAAATTTTCGGGAAACAATTTACGGAATGTTTAGTTTAGCCAAATTATTGGGAAACCTAAATTAGGAAAGATTAGATTTTTAACCTTCTTTTAGACATTATTAACTTGACACTATGAAACTGGCAGCAATTCCCTACTCGAATCCATTGCCGTATATCCCTGGTTATACCATTGTTGAGCAACTCTATGCAGGTTCTCAAACAAGAGTTTATCGAGGAGTGCAGGAGTCAAGTCAGCGTCCAGTAGTGATTAAACTATTACAGCAAGACTACCCCACCTTTAGCGAATTATTACAGTTTCGTAACCAGTATACAATTACCAAAAATCTCAACATTCCTGGCATAACCCATCCCTACAGCCTAGAAGCCTACGGTAACAGCTATGCTTTGGTGATGGAAGACTTTGGCGGCATTTCCCTACGGGATTATACCCAAAATTATTCCCTGTCTTTAAGGGAAATCTTAGAAATTGCTCGACAAATTGCCGATATTCTCCATGATGTCTGCCAGCATCAAGTCATCCACAAAGATATCAAACCCGCCAACATTCTGATTCATCCAGAATCGCAACAAGTCAAGCTGATCGACTTCAGCATTGCCTCCGTCCTCCCCCGCGAAACCCAGGAAATCCAAAATCCCAATGTGTTGGAAGGAACCCTTGCCTATCTTTCCCCAGAACAAACCGGACGAATGAATCGCGGCATTGATTACCGCAGTGATTTCTATGCTTTCGGGGTGACATTGTACGAACTTTTGACTGGACAATTACCGTTTGAGTCTAACGACCCGATGGAGTTAGTACACTGTCATTTAGCCAAGCTTCCACTCCCCCCACACAGCATGAATCCAGAAATTCCTGCGATCGTCTCAGAGATAGTATTGAAGTTGATGGCGAAAAATGCCGAAGATCGGTATCAGAGTGCCTTGGGTTTAAAGCATGACTTAGAATGCTGTCTCAATCAATGGAAAGCAACGGGTAGAATAGAAACCTTTGTCCTGGGACAACGGGATATGTGCGATCGCTTCATGATCCCCGAAAAACTCTATGGGCGAGAAACAGAAGTTGCAACCTTGCTCAAAGCTTTTGAACGTGTCGCTAATGGCAGTTCAGAAATGATGCTAGTAGCAGGATTTTCCGGGATTGGTAAAACTGCGGTGATCAATGAAGTCCATAAACCGATTGTGAGACAACGCGGTTACTTCATCAAAGGCAAATACGATCAGTTCCAGCGGAATATTCCATTCAGTGCTTTTGTGCAAGCCTTTCGTGATTTGATGGGACAACTGCTGAGTGAGAGTAATGTCCAATTAGCGGCGTGGAAAGCGAAAATTTTGGCTACTGTGGGTGAAAACGGCAAAGCGATCGTTGATGTGATTCCTGAACTAGAGCGAATTATCGGTCAACAGTTGCCAGTCCCGGAATTATCTGGTAGTGCTGCCCAAAATCGTTTCAATTTGCTCTTTCAGAAATTTATCCAGGTTTTCACCACCCCTGAGCATCCGCTGGTGATGTTTCTAGATGACTTGCAATGGGCAGATTCGGCTTCTCTGAACTTGCTGGAATTATTGATGAGTGAAGCCAATTCTGGATATTTACTGATTCTGGGTGCCTATCGAGATAATGAAGTGTTTCCGGCTCATCCCTTGATGCTGACGCTAGAACAGATTCAGGAAGCCCAAGCTAGCGTCAATACGATTACCCTGGAACCATTGGTGGAAATAACGGTGAATCAGTTGGTGGCAGACACCTTAAGTTGTCCCGATGAACTGGCTCAACCCCTGACACAATTGGTATATCAGAAAACCAAAGGGAATCCCTTTTTTACAACGCAGTTTCTCAAAGCACTGCACGAGGAGGGTTGGATTCAGTTCCAGCCAGAACTGGGTTACTGGCAATGTGACCTGGCTTCGGTGCGGCAGTTGGCATTGACCGATAGAGTGGTAGAGTTCATGGCATTGCAGTTGCAGAAACTTCCGGTTGAGACACAGGAGGTTTTGAAACTGGCGGCTTGTATTGGCAACCAATTTGATTTGAAGACCTTGGCAATGGTGTCTGAAAAATCAATTATTGAGATTGCGACCAACTTATGGACGGCGTTACAAGAAGGGCTGATTCTCCCCATTAGTGAAACCTACAAGTTCTTCCAATCAAATAACTCAGACCACATTAATCGCGCTGGTGAGATTGCCGTTCCTTATAAATTCTTGCACGATCGCGTCCAACAAGCTGCCTACAGTCTGATTCCAGAAGCTCAAAAACAATCTACCCACTTCAAAATCGGGCAAAAACTCTGGGCAAATACGCCTGAAGCAGAGCGGGAAGGGAAAATTTTTGAAATTGTCAATCAATTAAATTACGGTCTAAGATTGACGGCTGAAAAAAGTTCTTCCGAATTGTTGAATGCACAAAATGATGACGAAATCTCCAGTCTGCAAGAATTGGATCAAGATCAACGAAATCAACTGGCTCAACTAAACCTGCAAGCGGGACAAAAAGCCAAGGCAGCAACCGCCTATGAAATGGCAAGTAAATACTTCACAGCAGGGCTGGCAGTGCTTCCAGAAAACGGTTGGGAAGATGATTACGACCTGACCCTTGCCCTGCATACAGAAGCGGCTGAAATTGAGTACCTGACTACCCATTTCGAGCAAGCAGAACGGCTTTCAGAAATTGTTCTTCAGCACGCCCAGGATTTGCTGCAAAAGGTCAAGATGTATGAAATCAAAATCTATTTCTACATTGCTCAGAATCAAATGTTAGCAGCGATCGAAACCTCTCTACAAGTGCTGGAGTTTTTGGGTGAACCGCTGTTTAGGGAACCCCCACTGGAGTTAGCGATTGAGGATTTAATTAACCTACCAGAGATGATTGATCCGCACAAGTTAGCAGCCATGAGAATTGCGATCGCAATGGTCACTCCCAGCCTGAACGCTAAACCAGATATGTTACCACTGATTGCTTACACACTAGTGAACCTATCGATTCAATTTGGCAACTCGGCATTTTCGGCATTTGGCTACACCTTTTATGGTCTGGTTTTATGTGGTAGCCCAACCGGAATTGAAAGAGGCTATCGGTTTGGACAATTAGGATTAAAATTGCTGGAGCTATTCAACGCCAGGAATTTGTATGCAAAAGTAATTAATATTTTTGATGTGTTTGTGCGACACTGGCGGGAACCAGTTCGCCAAACGATCGCTCCCTTACGTGAAGCCATTCAGGTTGGATTAGAAGTGGGTGATGTAGAGTATGCCTGCTACAACGCCACCTCCTACTGCAACTATCTTTTCTTCGTCGGTGAGCCACTAGAGCAGGTGAATCAGCAACAGCAAAAATACATCGATCTGTTGTTGAAATTCAAACAAGAGTATCAAATTTACTTCGGGCAGATTTGTCGTCAGCTGGTGTTAAATTTGATGGGAGCAGCAGAAGATCCCCTAATACTCGTTGGGGAGAGTTTCGACGAGCGGAAAATACTGCCGATTTTAATTGAAACTCAAAACGGAACTCTCCTGTTCCTGCTCCATCTGGCAAAGACCATTCTTCTATTCATCTTTAATGACTATCAGCAGGCACTCATCCATGCTAAAGAAGCCGAAAAATACCAGGAAAACATGGTTGGCTTCTTGCAGTTTGCGGAACATAATTTCTACTACTCGCTCGCTCTCTTGGCTACCTGTTCAAATGGCAATCAGGCAGAGCAACAATCGACACTAGAAAAAGTTGCAGAAAACCAGAAATTGATGAGTCAGTGGGCGTTCTTTGCTCCTGCCAATCATCAACACAAATACGATTTAGTTGAAGCAGAGCGGGCAAGAATTTTGGGTAATGATTTAGACGCAATCACCTACTATGATCAAGCCATTCAGGGGGCAAAAGAAAACAGCTATATCCAAGAAGAAGCACTCAGCAATGAGCTAGCCGCCAAATTCTACCTGGCTTCAAACAAAGAGAAGGTGGCCGCAGACTATATGCAACAAGCCTACTACTGCTACACCCATTGGGGTGCAAAGGCAAAAGTCGCCTATTTAGAACAACAATATCCGCAACTACTAACAACCATTCTCCAACCGGCTAATCTTGCCATCACATCTACGGCAACCATTGCCTCAAATTTTATGGTAAGTGTAACTAAAAGCTCTAGCAAGCAAAATTCATGGTTAGATTTGCAAGCGGTGATGAAAGCCGCACAAGCCATCTCTCAAGAAATTGAATTAGAGAAACTGTTGGCAACCTTAATGCAGATTACGATCATTAATGCTGGCGCACAAATCGGTCATTTCGTTCTTCGCCAAGAGGAACAATGGTTAGTTGTAGCTCAAGCTGATCAAGAACTGCTAAAAACCTTAGAAATTCCCCTGGAGCAATACCCAGAAATTCCCCAAAATTTGATTTATACAGTAGCAAGAACTCAAGAGACAGTTGTGTTTGAAGACTTGAGTACAGCAGTGCAATTTGCCAGCGATCGCTACATCATTACTCACCAGCCTAAATCAGTTTTGTGTATGCCAATTAGTCGGCAAGGAAAACTCATCGGTATTTTGTACCTCGAGAACAACTTAACTTTAGGCGCTTTTACTAGCGATCGCATCGAGATTCTCCAACTCCTAACTAGCCAAGCCGCCATCTCTGTGGAAAATGCTCGTCTGTATCAACAAATCGAAAACTATTCTCACACCCTAAAAGCAGAGGTAGAACACAAAACCCAAGCTCTCAACCAAAAAGCTCAAGATTTAGAGCAAACCTTGAAAAAATTGCAACAAACTCAAGGGCAATTAATACACAGTGAGAAAATGTCATCCCTCGGTCAATTGGTAGCTGGTATTGCTCACGAAATTAACAATCCAGTTAATTTTATCAAGGGTAATCTCACCCATACAGAAAAATATATCGCAGACATGATGAGTTTGCTGATGCTTTATCAGCAAGAATGTCTCCAACCTAGTCCAGCCATTCAAGCCAAGTGGGAGGAAATTGACCTCGATTTTCTGTTTGAGGATGTCAATCGAATTTTACAATCTATGAAGGGAGGCAGCAATCGCATTAGCCAGATTGTCCAGAATTTACGCAACTTTGCTCGCTTAGATGAAGCCGAAATCAAAGCTGTAGATTTACACAGTGGTATTGAAAGCACGCTGTTAATTTTGCAACATCGCTTGCAAGCTTCTGAAAATCAACCCGAAGTGCGCGTCATTAAGGAGTATGGTGATCTACCTTTAGTTACTTGCTATCCTAGCCAGTTGAATCAAGTCTTCCTGAATATTATTAATAATGCCATTGATGCGATTCGAGATAATCCTGAAAACAGCGAACACCCAGAAATTCGGATTCGGACTGGAGTGATAGATCGTGAATGGTTACGAATTGCGATCGCCAATACAAATAGTACGATTCCTGTGAGTCTGCAAGGGCGGATTTTTGAACCGTTCTTCACCACAAAACCTGTTGGTCGTGGTCAAGGTTTGGGGTTATTTGTCTGCTATTCCATTATCCAACAACATCGCGGCACTTTAACTGTGAGTTCTCAGCCCACCGCGGGAACTGAATTTGAGATTGTTCTTCCTATTTGTTGAGCAATTCTCATAAGATGCCCACTGCTTAACCCATCAGGGTTTCGGCTTTTCTTAGTGCAATTAGACTCTGAGTTTTACGCTTACCGAGAATTTTATCAGCAGCGAAAAAATATTTGAGTTTTGGATAGAGTTTTTCGTACTGAGTCATCGTACTATTTCAGTGGGGGACTTACGGCGTAATAGTTAAATAGTATTTGATGAAAACACAAGACAGGGTAAAAGTCAATCAAGTCGCAGATGCGATCGCAGCTAGTCAACAATATTTGCTTTCGATTCAAAATTTAGCAGGTTACTGGTGGGCAGAGTTAGAATCTAATGTCACCATTACTGCTGAAGCCGTCCTTTTGCATAAGATTTGGGGAACAGACCAAACCAGACCTTTACACAAAGTTGAAGCATATCTGCGTCAAGAGCAACGACAGCATGGCGGCTGGGAACTTTACTATGGTGATGGCGGAGAACTTAGCACTTCAGTTGAAGCCTATATGGGGCTAAGGCTGCTAGGTGTACCAGCAACCGATCCGGCGATGATTCGGGCGCAAGATTTTATTATCCAACGGGGTGGCATCAGCAAAACTCGGATTTTTACCAAGTTGCACTTAGCCTTGATTGGTTGCTACAACTGGCGCGGTATTCCCTCGCTTCCAGCTTGGGTGATGCTGTTGCCCAAAGCTTTCCCAGTTAATATCTATGAGATGTCTAGCTGGGCACGTTCCAGCACAGTACCATTACTGATTGTATGCGATCGCAAACCTGTTTTTATCACCAACCCAACTATCAACCTAGATGAACTATACGCTGAAGGGGTTGAGCAAGTCCGGTGGGAACTACCCCAAAGTGGCAATTGGACAGATATATTCCTCACCCTCGATCAGGGGTTCAAGTTGGCAGAAAGCCTGAATCTAGTCCCTTTTCGTGAAGAAGGCATCAAAGCTGCCGAAAAATGGATTTTAGAACGGCAAGAAGCTACAGGTGACTGGGGCGGCATTATTCCGGCAATGTTAAATTCCATGCTAGCTTTGCGCTGTCTCAATTATGACCGAAGCGATCCCATTGTGGAACGAGGTTTGCAAGCAATTGATAACTTTGTCATTGAAACAGAGAATAGCTATCGGGTACAGCCCTGTGTTTCACCCGTCTGGGATACGGCTTGGGCAATGCGTGCCTTAGTAGAATCTGGCTTCGCACCAGATCATCCGGCTGTGGTCAAGGCTGGAGAATGGTTGTTGCAAAAACAAATTTTCGATTACGGAGATTGGGCTGTAAAAAATCGCCAAGGAAAACCAGGGGCTTGGGCATTTGAGTTTGACAATCGCTTTTATCCCGATGTAGATGACTCGGCGGTGGTGGTGATGGCTTTACATTTGGTGAAACTCCCCAATGAAAAAATCAAGCAGGCTGCGATCGCTTGTGCCTTAAACTGGATTGCATCTATGCAATGTAAACCAGGTGGGTGGGCTGCCTTTGATTTAGATAACGAGCAAGATTGGCTTAACTCCATCCCCTATGGCGACTTGAAAGCCATGATTGATCCAAACACCGCAGATGTTACGGCTAGAGTCGTAGAAATGCTTGGTGCTTGTGATTTGTCAATTGATAGTTATAATTTAGAGCGATCGCTTACTTATCTTCTGCGCGAACAAGAAACCGAAGGCTGTTGGTTTGGTCGTTGGGGTGTCAATTATATCTACGGCACCAGTGGCGTTTTGTCAGCCTTGGCGTTAATTGATCCTCAAAGGCATAGACTCAGTATAGAACGGGGAGCAGCTTGGTTAGTGGGGTGTCAAAATTCAGATGGTGGTTGGGGTGAGACTTGCCGCAGCTACGACAATCCTAGTCTTAAAGGAAAAGGAAATAGTACGGCATCTCAAACCGCTTGGGCAATAATAGGGTTGATAGCAGCAGGTGAAGCAACTGGTAAATTAGCTCTTGAGGTTATTGAGCAGGGAATTAGCTATCTAGTCGCAACTCAACAGCCCGATGGTACTTGGTTTGAGGCGGACTTTACTGGTACTGGCTTCCCTTGCCATTTTTATCTCAAGTATCATCTGTATCAACAATACTTTCCTTTAATCGCTCTAGGTCGCTATCAAAAGAGCCTTCGGAAGGAAACAAAGTTCAAAATACAGAATTCAGAATTCTGATTCCTTTTTATTCTCGCCGAGTTTGATAATCTTCAGAAGACTTTGGATCTAACTCCCAGCGATCGCCGTCACGTTCCTCTAAAATATCATTGGTATGGAGAAACTCAGAGTCATCCATTTCTAGCCCCGCTGCTGTTTCTAGCTCTTCGGTTACATTTTGATCAGGATTAGCGGTACTACCACCAACAGCGTCATCTCCAACTGCATCTGCATCTGGACTAGTTTCTGTATACTCGCGTCCATCTTCTCTGATTGAATGCCCACCAATATTGTATCCTGGCAATTCTGTCACACCAGTACCGGATGATTCGGTAAAATCTTGTGGCAAATCATTGGTTTTAATTTCGTCATTATGATTTTTTTCTGCCATGATACTCGCCCTTTTGTCCATTCCCACAATAACGTTTTTTTGTTACGAAGTTATCTTACTAGAGATGTATATAGGACAATACGCTTGGGTTAAGGCTAAAACTCTGTTACCAAAGTCAATTTTTTAACG
>CAZZZY010000086.1:0-13148 GCA_964658545.1 uncultured Acetobacteraceae bacterium
TTTAAGCGATTTACATTTCTTAATCTAGTTGTGTTTTTTAGCGCCCACCTACTTAGATTTTTTCAGAAATCAAATCGCACTCCTATAATTGGTTAGGATACAGATGTTATATTTGCAAAAATTATGGCAAGTATATCAACAAATAATTACTAATTCGTAATTCGTCATTCAAAAATTTGCGTTGCTTTCTCGTCCTACAATAAATTGAGCCTTGATATCTGAAGTACTTTTAAACGTACTGAAACTGAATAAATTAAGATAGATTAAGGTTGATGGGTTAGACCCCCTATCAATTTGCCAACAGGATCACAGTATCTTTATAATCGCCGGGTATATTTGCAAAGGTGAAATGCTTCCAATTTTTTTCCCTACTCCCTACTCCCCATTCCCTGAACAAATCAACATCCCCTAGAATATAGACAGACATAACTTTTTCAATTCTTTGACAAGCTCCTGTAACATCTAGATATTAACTTAAAAAATATTAGTTTTGGCGAAATCATTATACCTGACAACAACCAGAAAATCTTTCCCAATTATTTACTTTTACCTTTTTAAGTCAAGTTGCAAAGCGATTCCAGTCACAAATAACGTTAGTACCTTAATTATCAAAATCAATAATTTCATTGCAATCTCATTTATGAGTGTCATACTAATCATGTCAGATTGAAATTCATTCCCCTCTAAAGCAACAAGTATTTCTGAAGGTTAAAACAACTATGAATAGTCTATCTTACCAGTCTCTAGAAAATGAAAAACCTTTATCTACTGCTGATGCAGTGCGTACCTATCTTCGGGAGATTGGGCGTATACCTTTATTAACTAATGAGCAAGAGATTAATTTAGCCAAGCAAGTTCAAAAAATGATGGATTTACTGGCTGTGAAAGAAAAATTAGCTATTAAATTAAAACGTCAACCGACACAACAAGAGTGGGTTGAAAATATAAATATCGGTGAAAAATCACTGCTACAACAGTTACATCAGGGACATCAAGCCAAGCAGAAAATGATTCAGGCTAACCTACGACTTGTAGTGTCTATTGCGAAGAAGTATCAAAGACATAACCTAGATTTTCTCGATTTAATTCAAGAAGGAAGTTTAGGTTTAGAGCGGGGTGTTGAGAAATTTGACCCTACAAAAGGGTATAAATTTTCAACTTATGGCTATTGGTGGATTCGTCAGGCAATTACACGAGCGATAGCTGAACAAGGACGTACTATCCGCTTGCCTATTCATATTACAGAGAAACTGAACAAAATCAAGCGTGTTCAACGCGAACTAACTCAAAAATTAGGTCGTACTCCTACCACAGTTGATATCGCTGAAGAACTATCTTTAGAGCCAAAACAAATTCGAGATTATTTGCTTTTAGCACGTCAACCTGTCTCTCTAGAATTACGAGTTGGCTCAGAAAAAGATACAGAATTGCAAGATATGTTGGAGGATGATGGACTCTCCCCAGAGTTATACGCTGACCAAAAGTTTCTCCAACAAAATATTCAAAATTTATTGTTAAAATTAAATCCCCAGCAACGAGAAATATTAACTTTACGTTTTGGTTTAACAGATGAAAATGAGCTTTCTTTAGCGGAGATTGGTCAACGTATGGGTATTAGTCGAGAAAGAGTGCGACAGATAGAGCAACAAGCTTTGGGTAGTCTACGAAGACATAAGGATAAGATACACGGCTATTTAGTTAATTCGTAATTAATAGGATTTACGCACAAGTTGCATAATAACGTAGACGCAAAGCGGCTTGCCGCAGACTACCACAGAGGGGCAGAGGCCAAAGAGGTAACTTCTTGCCCATGCCCCATGAGGGCAGTTGCTCCACTTGGGGAAACCCCAGACGCTCGATAGCGTAGCGTTAACGACGTAGGAGCGTCTGACTCGCTACCGCTTCGCTATCGGCTTTGCCGTCTCCCCTTCTCCCAAAGGGAGAGGCTAACGCCAAGGGAGAAGACCGCACTGCCTCCCCCGTTCCGTATGCCCAAAAACTCCATCCCGCAAGTGGCGTGGAGGTTTTTATTGATAAATTACATATACTACTTTTGTAGATAGTTGCACAACAAAGAGCTATCAAAATATCAAGTATACATCCGTAGGCAGACTTGCGTCACAGTGTAATAGTCTTCAACTATTTTATTTTTTATAAATCAAAAAAACTGAACCAATCGGTCCAAGATTTTCTACATAAATTTTCTGCTTGTAATACAATCCTGGAGACATACCCCCATCAAATAATATCCCTTCTTGAATCTTACCTAAACAGTTATTGCTTGCAATACCTTCTAGGACGTTATCAAACATATCTGGCAGTAACTCTTGATTAAGTTGAGATGATTCAATATCTGAATTAGCTTTCAAGTCATTAACTATTAAGATTACATAACCTTGATTAGTGATAGCCGCCAGAGAGCGATTAGTAGCATTTTTACAAGCAAATTCTCCCAAATCTTGACAAATATCTTTAAACTTACCCTGGCGATAGAATCTGCCATTACCGCCCACTAAATTGTAATTGAGAATATCGCTATTTCTTCTACCAGCCTGAATAGTAGCCTGTCGCTGGTTGGGTGTACCTCCTGAGATTCCAAAGGAAGAACGTTTATTTTTAAATGCTCCTGAATACTCTACGCCACGAGAAATATTTAAGCCTTGTGGTTTATTATCAGTCCCTATATAGTCGGCATTAATTGCGGCAATGGGTAGCTGTCCATTTAATTTGGCATTTTCATCGGCAATGAGTTCATGAAACCGTTTTGGGATGTATTCTTTACGGAGTTTTCCCCTAGCATCTTTGGCGTAGAGTTGATGAGATAGACCAAGATTAACTTTGAAATCTAATTCTGATGATTTGGGATTAAAAATAATCACATTGTTAATACCTCTTGGATTTTTTTTACCTTGATTGTTGGTTTTGAAAAAATCAATACTGAACTTAGCATCTTTGCCAGGACAAGTTTTAGATGCTTTCGGGACTGAATTTGCTTGAATCTGCTGACAACCTGATAATAAGCCCGTACCAATTATCAAGATAAATAACACAAATAATTTTTTTGTAGACATAATAACGCAAAAAACCCACTACAGAATTACTATAGCGGGGAATAATTTAAGATTTCAGTCTGGAGTTAATCTAAGAGCCAAAATCTAAGAGAACCATTCTAAAACAGCTTCTTCTTTGGTGTTAGTATTTCGAGATGGTGTCTCACGATGAAATTTCATCTGAATTGACCGGGTTTGCTCACCATCAGCAGCTACAGCTAAAATCGGATAGTCAATTAAACCATCCTGGAAGGACATCTGGAAGCGGAATGTCCCATCTGGATTTAGCTGAATTGGACGGCCGCCAATGGTTACAGTAGCGTCGGGTTCGGTTGCACCGTAAACTATCAACTCAGCATCGGCAATTAACCAGAACTGGCGCGGACGAACTGGTACGGTGGAAGCTGAGAAGCCAACACCTGACATTCCTGCACCGGAAGCTGTTAAGCCAGACACGCTGGGAACTGCCCACAGACCCACACCAGAGGGGAAAATGTAAGAGCTAAGGGCTTGTTCTGGACTTGTTACTTGGTGTTGCGAACCGAAGATAGAACCAGCAACCCGTAGTCCTTCGGCAGATTCGGCTAAACCAAATATTTGGTCATAGATAGGATTGCCGTTGACATTCACAGCGTTGCCATTGGTGGTAGCGGTAGCTGCAATCTTCTTGGCGGGGGGAACCAGTTCATACTGAGTCTTACCACGCAAATCTTCTTCAAAGTTGACAGTGATGAAGACATCTTCAATCCAGTCAGAAGGATAGACGGGAGGAATGTGGACTCTAGCAGATCGAGCTAGTACTAACCAGCGACCATCAGCAGCCCGATAGCCAATATCTATCACATAATCGCGATCGCTAACTGGAACTGGTAGATACCATTCTCTAGCTAGTTCATCAGCAGGATATTCTTGAATGCTGTGGGGGCTTTGGTATTCGATATTGATGTCGGTGACATCATAAATCCGCAGTGCGAGTTGTTGTCCCCCTTGTCGGCGCAGTTCTTCTTTATGTTCATTGGGAATATCCCAGTAAGTGTAAGCCCATTGAGGATCGCGCGGTAAGAGGACAATCCGGCTTTCACCATAGCCAGAGGGCAAATCTGCGAGTCCTTCATCAACATCAGCGAGAGATCCGCCTGTACGATCTTCCTGACCTAATTCAAACTTAGCAGCTTCCACGGTTTCCTGTGCCTCCAATGAACGAGATGGACTGAGCAAAGTTTTGCTGCGCTGGACTTCTAGAATTGATGCCAGCAATTGTGATTTACGCATTCGGCTATAGCGAGAGACACTATATTCGCTGGCAACTTTGCGTAGTTGCCGTAGGGTCATCTCTTCTAGTGGCGGGCGTTCTTTTGCCATTAATTTGGCCTCCAGTAGTGTAAGCGGTAAATGATTTCCCCTGGTTAAAGAATGCTATATAAAGTGTCATCCATTCCAGATGAATTTCTTATTCCTGACTCCTGGTTTTGCCCAGTTTTTAAGTTTTTTAATCTGTTTTTAAATTGAGGTAACATCCAACCAATTCTTAAGTTATGCCAAAATTAGCATTTCTTTGGGATCGGAGGAGTTCTGTTTGTTAAGTCAATATTAACCACTAAGCATATCTAGGGATCAAGGGGTAATAAGTAGGTTTTCTACCTATATTACGAATTTATCAGCCTTTCCGGGATCATCTTGTTATGATTCTATAACATTGGGAGCGATTTGATGTTGAGAGATGGTAATAATATCAAGATTTGATGACATTTGGGGATTGGGAATTACTAATTTGTCAAACCTGAGAGTTATAACTCCTAACTTTTAATCTCCAATCAACTCTACAGCATCTCGTCCATCGTAATTTTGTAAGTAAACTTTGACAACTTCTTCTTTAGCAGTAGGCAACTTTTTGCCAATAAAATCTGGGTGGATTGGTAATTCTCGATGACCCCTATCTACTAACACAGCTAAACGAATCACTTCTGGTCTACCGTAGTCGTTGACTGCGTTCAAAGCAGCGCGAATCGTCCGTCCTTTGAAAATCACATCATCTACGAGTACAACCGTCTTTCCCGTAAGGTCAAAAGGAATTTCGCTTTTTGTTGGAGTCCGCAATCCAATTTTGTCTAGGTCGTCTCGATAAAATGTAATGTCCAAAGCACCAACTGACACAGCTACACCTTCCAACGTCTCAATCTGACGCGCCAACAATTCGGCTAATAATGCACCCCTAGTATAAATACCGAGAAGCACCAGTTGAGACAAATCACGCGTCCTTTCCACAATTTGAGAAGCAAGACGAGTCAAGGTACGACGGATTTCTTCGGATGAGAGAATTTCAACTACTTTTGCAGACATAGCGAATGATAAGTTAGGAGTGATGAGTTAAGAGTTAGGAGTTTTTATTCTTAACCCTAATTCCTAACTTTACCTGTTTGGAAGTATTAAAAATATAGCGATCGCTATCCCTAACCATAGCAAAAAACAATATCGAGTCAGTTGCAAAGCATTCTGAATAGAAGTTGTAGTAATGGGATAAATAGCATCTCCTAACAGTGGTTTGTACTTAGCTACCCCACAATACAAATTTGTACCACCCATTTGCACACCCAAAAAAGCAGCATAGGCACACTCACTCCAGCCAGAATTGGGACTAGGATCGTTAATTGCATCCCGACGACAAATTCGCCAAACATCCATCGGTTTACCCGATAATAGCGCCAGAGTTATAACTGTTAACCGACAAGGTAGCCAAGTCAAACAATCTTCCAACCGCGCACAGAACCATCCCAAATAAGTATAGGGTGCTTCCCAGTAGCCCACCATTGAATCAAGGGTACTGCTGGCTTTATATGCTAAAGCCAAGGGAGTTGGCCCCACAATTGGCACAAAGATACCAACAATTGCATAAAAAAGTGGAGCCATCACCCCATCAGTGGCATTTTCTGCAACCGTTTCTAAAACGGCTCGTGAAATTTCTGCTTGTGAAAGGTTTTGGGTATCTCGACCAACGTAATTACTTAAAATCTTCCGAGCCTTCTCCAAATCTCCTGCTGTTAAAGGTTGTAAAACAGCCACTGCTGCTGCTCGCAAACTTCTACCAGCAAAACAACTAGCCAAAAGAATGCTATCTATTGCAATTCCCAACCACGGATGAACCCATCTGGCACTTTGAATCATCAAAAAGCCAATCAGACCGCTACCAATAATTAGGATAATACCTAGTAGAATTCCAGCTAGGCGTTGTGTGAGAGAGCTTTTACACAATTGGAGAGAAAATTTAGCCAGGTGAGAAATTACCCACCCCATAACTTGCACTGGATGAGGCCAATCCCAAGGATCGCCAATTAAGTAATCTAAAAATGCAGCAATTATTAAAATATAGATGCTATTAGTCATAAGTCACGAGTCAGATTGACTAAACCACAAAACTAGCTTCTTCTCCAAGGGAAGCTTGCCAGCTACGAGCATCGTAATAAAGGTCTGCCAGAGTAATACTGTACAAAGCTTCTTTCAGCTTTTGGTTGAGTCTCTGCCAGAGGCTAAATGTTACCCAATCTTCAGCTTGTGCAGGGGCTGGGGTGTGATGGGGTAAATGGCTAGTCTCGCCAACTGCTTCTAAAATTTGTCCTATAGATATTTGTGCAGGCTCTCTTGCCAACTGGTATCCACCAATGCTACCACGAATTGATTTCACTAAAGACGCGCGACGCATTTCTATTAGTAGTTTTTCGAGATAAGGAGCTGGGATATTTTGGCGTTTAGCGATCGCTCTCACAGATCCAGGGCCATATTTTGGCTGTAAACTCAAATCTAGCAACGCCTTCACACTATAGTGTCCTCTGGTAGTTAGTTTCATTTTGGTAAGCTTTGTTGTTTGTCCTTTGTAAATAACCAATGACCAATAACTAAGGATCAGCTTTACTTATCATTCTGTAACTCAGTTATCATCCTCAGCAAATAAAGAACTTTTTGAGCGTTAGTTTAGAAAACTTAAAACTTCTATAGTCTAGCAGTGATTTACAAACTATATATCTATATATATAGTTATCAGCATTGCCAGCATTCTCTAAAATAGATTGTCTTGACAATATTTTTAATGGCATAACAATTGTGCCTATGAATGTAATATACTTGGCTAGGTTGAGATAAAAACTAAAGGATTATGTTCCTATTAGCTCAACCTCAGCTAAAATAAAATCGATTCCCACACTTCAAACATTCATTTTCGACCTAAGTTGATGCCTAAACTGAAAAAAATTGAACCCCTAGTCGGTGAAGAACTGCTCAAAAAAGTCAAAGAGCTAGAGAGCGAGAGCAAAGAAGACAAAGCCAAGAAGTGCGGCTACTATACCGTTACCAAAAATGGTATAGAGCGTGTCAATATGATGAAGTTCTTAAATGCCCTAATTGATGCTGAGGGCATTCAGTTGGACAGTACACCCAGCGCTAATGGGCGTGGTGGACGTAGTGCTAGCTATAGAATTAGTGTGCAATCGAATAATAACTTACTTATAGGTTCAGCTTATACAAAACAGATGAACCTGAAACCAGGAGATGAATTTATCATCACTTTAGGCAAAAAGCACATTCGTCTGAAACAGGTAGACCCAGAAGATCGAGAAGATGATGAAACCATAGAAGCCACGGCTTAATAATGTAGTCAAGAGTCCAAAGTCAACAGATTTTAGATTTTAGATTTTGGATTGACCCCACCAATAAATAGATGGGGCTTGGAGATTTCGGATTTGTGTTACCGACCAAGGCTGAAAGTGCGCAGCGAAAGTTAGTCCGGGATGAACCTAAAAGACGCTCGATGATTCGCTAACGTTGCGTTATCAACTTTTCTTCATCTAAAATTAGCAGTCAAGAGTCAAAGATTCTTTGACTCTTGACCATGCAGATTTGGGATTTTGGATTGTTTTTGGGTTTATGCCCTATGCTTTGTAGACGGAACAAATCTAAAAGACGCTCATTCTCCTAGAGGGAAGCAAGCTAAACGTAGGGTGTCGCAGAAAAAACTCGCTAACGCGATCGCAAATCCAAAATCCAAAATCGATTCCCCCTTGACTAATTATTAATAACTACATCTGTGGTAGGTAAGACTGGTAAATAGTGACGAAGTGCCTTGCGTGTAACTGCTAAATTACAGGTTAAGGCAATTTGTTCTTTTTCTAGTAAGCCCAAAATGCGATCGGGTTTGTCTCGTGCTATCACTGGTAATTGATGCAAACCTCGAAGACTCATGCGGTCTAAAGCTTCAGATAATAGTTCATCCTGCCATGCATAGAGGATTTCAGTAGTACAAATGTCTATGAGGGTTTGACCGGATAAATTATCTGGAATTTCAGTTAGCGAATTTGGGTAAGTTTGCCAAAGAGCAAGGGCACAGTTAATATCTTCCAGAGAAAGTATACCAACTAATCGCTCTGCTTCATCAATTACTAAAGCACTCCGGGCGCGATCGCGGATCATTTCTACAGCTGCATCTAACACTCCAAGGGTTGCAGGTAATTTTTTGGGATAGGGGTGCATGGCATCTTCTACCAAAATTTGCTGCACAATTTCGGCTTTTTCATCTTTCAATTCCGCAAGACCAATCTGTTGTAGATTAGAGTTAGAGTTAAAAGTTGGTTTAATGCTTTCCACTAGCCAAACACTCAAACCCACAGCTGCCATCAACGGTAAAACAATGCGATAGTCGCGGGTTAATTCAAACAGCATTAAAATAGCCGTTAACGGCGCTCTGACACTAGCTGCTAGTACTGCTGCCATTCCTACCATTGCGTAAGCTGGGGGAGCTGCCATTTGATCGCAAATAGCCGGAAATGCCACAGCTAAAATTTTGGCGTAAGCTGAACCAAAAGAAGCACCCAAAAACATGGCTGGTGCAAACAAACCGCCGATGAAACCACTACCCGTACTAATTGCAGTCATCAGTAGCTTCACCACCAACAGCACCACCAACAGGGAGAGTGGAAACTCCACATCCTGAAGCATTGCTTCTACAGTTTCATAACCCACGCCCAGAATTTGCGGGAAGTGCAAAGCAACTGCGCCAATCATGACACCGCCAATAACTGGATGAATCGGCTGAGGAATTCGTCCTAAAAAGGCAAAACCTGGAACCTTCCCAGCAAAGCAGGCTTTTGCTCCCCGAATTGATTGAGTATAAGCCAGAGAAACTAGGCTGGCCCCTAAACCCAAGCCCAGATAAAGGGGTAATTCCCAAAGACTGCGGACTTGGTAAACAGGTAAATCAAAAGCAGGTTGTGCCCCCAAACCAATTTGGGCAATTAATGCTGCTACCACCGCCGCTAGCAGCACCACACTCACAGCAGAAGTGGCGAAAGATGTCGCTCCCATCACTACCTCTAGGGCAAAAAATACTCCAGCGATGGGAGCATTAAATCCTGCCGCCAGTCCAGCCGCCGCGCCAGCACCCAAGAGTAAACGTTGTCGCTCTTGAGATACATTGAGGATTACAGAGAACAACATCCCGAAATTTGCGCCAATTTCTACACTCGGCCCCTCTGGTCCCAAAGAAGCACCGCTCCCCAAAGAAACAGATGCGGCCAACATTTTCGTAACTGGTCGTAGTGGTCGCTTAATCTCTGTTCCTTGAGAAGCGGCGATAAGAGATGAAAGTCCAGGGCCAAAGTCTTGAGTGCGCCAGCGCATCAAGCCAACGATTAACCCGCCAAGGGTGGGAACACAGGCTAAAGTCCAAGCACCCCAGACACCGATTTGACCCATTAAATTTTCCAGCATCAGCTGGTGAATTAACTGAATTAAATAGTGAAAGGTGACTACACCCATCCCAGCACCACCGCCAATGAGCATAGCTAAAAACAGAACAACGGTTTCTGGCGATGGTTGAAAACGATTAATTAGGTGAGCTAAACGAGCAGAAGGTGTAGGAAAGACAGGTTGTTCCGTTACCTTCCTCAGTTGAGTGGGAGGCAAGAGAGTCATTGAGAGGTGGGGTAAATGTAAGAAAAAATTTAAATTTTTATCTGTTACTTCTCATTGTGAGCCATTATTTAGCAACCAGACAAGTAGACTTTATTTGCTTGATTTACAAAGTTTTAGTAAAAAATGTCATTGTCCAAAATTTTTGTGGGGAGAATGGTTAAATGGGAGACAATTGTCATTTGAGGGTCAGCGATGCCTAAGTTGGCCGTAGCTGCGGCTAGTGGGGTGCAAGTGAGCGCCAACACTATTCTTTTTAGAGACAACAAAGTTTTTGTGGGCTGGGTGAACGCACCCGCAAACATTAACTAGGAGTCATCTCTGCCTAAATCTAGCTATACTCGTGTTGCGACCATTGAGCCATCCTTGGTAGTAATACAATGTATGTATGATTTATGGGCTGATGTCAGACCATAGTTGGAAATCTGCTAAGTATTGATTGGAATTCAATATGGCTATTCTTATAGAGCGAGTAAATGGACTAGGCGGACGAGGTAAATGAATATACACACCTTTGATAATCATTATGTTACTTGCCCAATTTGCCAAAGAAATGCTACGCCCAAACCACTAAAAACGCGTATTGGCTTGTTTTGTTGCCCCTATTGCCAAGAACGGCTAGTAGTTTGCCAAAGCGGTCATTATGTCCGCGATCCGTTTACTTGGAGACAATTTATGATTGCTTCGGCGCTACGTCGTCAAAGCAGACCTCTCGCTAGGATTATCAGAGATTTTGTCTTGCTCAAGCGTCCTATGGTAGCCTTGGCTGTAGGAGGTGCTATTTTCTTTAGTGCGATCGCCCTGACTCAGCAAAGGACAAACTACGATTCCCAAATCTCTCCCACAACAGAGAAAGTTAATGAACCAGGAAATAACTCTAAGTAAATGCATTACCTGGATATAAATCAAATCTTACTTTGATTTTTGTAATATAATAACTAAATATTTCTATGAAACCGTGTCTTATTGCCCCAAATAAGACACGGTTTTACATCATTACCTGCTTAAATCAAGAAAACAAAGGTTGACAATAGAAGCTAGCTTAAAGCAGCATTACGGCATATTAGCAACTAAAATTAATATGGTTCTCGACAACATCGACCATATCGAAGCACCTCCAGCAGGGGTGTTACACTCACCGATTTCCCGCCCTGAACTGAAGTTCAGGGCTGATAGCGAAAGTCCACTGAAAGTGGACTGAATTAAACAATATCAATTGAGAGGGGTAGAAGAACTCAAAAAAATCAGATATATCGAAACACTAGTACCGTGCGGCGTAAATACGCCTACCATTTCTCAAGACTGCAAATGATGATTGTTTCAAGGTTCATAATGGTGGGTTTATTTCCGCCATGCTGTACTAGCGTGGAGATAGCGATCGCACCCCCTCCCCCAGAAACTTAGATAAAATCACTATGGTGCTACTTAACCCTAAATCTGATGAAAAGCGATATCTCCGATGGGCTACGCCTACGCTCCCTTTCCCAACTCTCCCTTCAACGTCCTCAACTACTCGCGCCAGCAGGTAATTGGGACTGTGCTAAAGCTGCTGTGGAAAATGGGGCAGATGCGATTTACTTCGGTTTGGATCGGTTTAACGCCAGAATGCGGGCAGAAAATTTTACTGAGGCTGACTTACCCCAATTGATGAGATTTCTGCACCATCGCGGCATAAAGGGTTATGTCACTGTCAACACACTAATATTTCCCAAAGAACTAGCAGAAGCACAGCAATATCTCCGCACAATTATTGCCGCAGGTGTGGATGCGGTGATTGTCCAAGATGTGGGTATATGCCGTCTCATCCGTCACCTCTCCCCTGATTTTCCCATCCATGCTTCCACCCAAATGACCATCACCAGTGCAGCTGGGGTAGAATTTGCCAAATCCCTTGGCTGTCAATTAGTCGTACTGGCGCGTGAATGTTCTCTTCCAGAAATCAATAAAATACAGCAGCAGATTGCCCTACAAGAAACTTCGCTGCCCTTAGAAGTCTTTGTTCACGGTGCTTTGTGCGTGGCGTATTCCGGTCAGTGTTTAACTAGCGAAGCTTTAGGTGGACGTTCTGCCAACCGAGGTGAATGTGCCCAAGCTTGCCGGATGCCCTACGAGTTAATTGCTGATGGGGAAGTTGTAAATTTAAAAGACCGCAAATATTTACTCAGTCCTCAAGACCTAGCAGGGTTAGATGTTTTGCCAGATTTGGTGAAATCAGGAGTAACTTGTCTCAAGATTGAAGGTCGATTGAAAGCCCCAGAGTATGTTGCTAATGTTACCCGTGTTTATCGGCAAGCCCTAGATGGGTTGATGACAGAATTGGAAAGACCTAACCCCCTAACCCCCTTCCCTCGTAGGGAAGGAGGAATAAAAGCTCCCCTCTCCGCTTCGGGGAGAGGCCAATCAAATCAAGAACACTACAACTTAGAGATGGCATTTTCTCGCGGACTCTACACGGGTTGGTTTGGCGGGATTAATAATCAGGAATTAGTTCACGCCCGCTTTGGTAAAAAACGTGGGGTTTATTTAGGTGAAGTTACCCGCATTCACAACGAACAGGTAACAGTCAAATTGGAAGCGCCTGTTAAACCGGGGGATGGAATTGTTTTTGACTGCGGTCATCCAGAGGCGAAGGAAGAAGGCGGTCGGGTTTATGGGGTGGTATCCAAGGGGAAAGAAGCTATGCTAACCTTTGGGCGAAATGACTTGAATCTGCGGCGAGTGCATATAGGCGATCGCATTTGGAAAACCAGCGATCCAGAATTAGATAAGCAACTGCGTCAGAGTTTTGCCGGCGAGAATCCCCAATTTCAGCGTCCCATTGACATTGAGGTTTATGGAGAAGTTGGTCAGATGTTGATTGCGATCGCTCGCGACCAACTCGGTAATATTGTACAGGTGGAGTCTGTAATCTCTCTAGTGGAGGCGCACACCAAACCCTTAAATACAGACCGTTTACAAGAACAATTCGGTCGTCTTGGTAACACTCCTTTCTTTTTAGAAACACTAACCAACCACCTTAGCGGTGCTATTATGCTGCCCGTAAGTGAGTTGAACCGGATGCGACGGGAAATTGTGGTGCAGCTGGAAGAATTGCGAAGTCAACCCAAACGCTGGCAATTACGTTCTGATGTCTCTTTTCAAGAC
>CAZZZY010000087.1:0-8749 GCA_964658545.1 uncultured Acetobacteraceae bacterium
CGTTAAAAAAACTGACTTTAACAAAGACTTTTAGCCTTAACCCAAGCGTATTGGAGTATGAAGGTTGATCTTAAGGCTTACTGTCGTGGTTTTCGATATGTTCGTGAAATGTTTTTTCACCTATTTACGCGGGTGACAGTCTGTGTAGCCGCGACGTCTAGTCACTCATACTAGTAATAAATTAGACTAAACTACTCATATCTTTACTCAAGATAGGATATAATTCAATACGCTTGGGTTAAGGCTAAAACTCTGTTACCAAAGTCAATTTTTTAACGAACCGCCAAGGCGCAGAGGACGCAGAGACAAGAAAGAGATGCTTAACCCAAGCGTATTGGGATATAATTGAGATTTATTATCATCTAATTTGATGAATTGCGCGTGAGGTGAGGAGTGTAGTCTGACCATATTTCTCGCGTAGCGAAAACCGGGAAGACTACGACGACTTCATGGAGCAAAATACGGTAAAATACAATCAACTTGACCATCAATGCCATAAACGAAAACCAAGCTAAAAGGTATAGCAAGGAATGGCACTAAGATAACGGCGAATCCATTATTTATCAGGCTTTTGAGTGTGGGGAGTGTGGGAAGCGTTCGCGCAACGTCTCGTAGAGAAGAAAGCATAAATTCTCTTTCCTCCCACACCTCCCACACCTCCTACACCCACTCCAGGCAAAGGTTTCACCTTTTCTTAGTGCCATTCGGTATAGCAAGAATAAGATTTGGGTCTTGGGAACCAGGACTCCTGACAAGAGGAGGGAATGTAAGACCAATAGAACTATGGAGTAATTGATGGCTATTCCCGATGAATTGGGAAGCCTACACGCTCACCGTTAGGTCAGTGTAGGTAGTTCACTACCTGAAGTTACTATTTAAATAATAGCAAGCAAATATGAATACAGTGTGACTAGCGTCAGTAAAAATATGACTAGGGCATAAGTAATTTTGTGGTTAAGCTTGCAAAGGTGGTAAGGCGATCGCATCCTTGCTTCATTCCCCCTTATTAAGCTTCAAAGCTTCTCCCTGTAGGGCTAACGTTCCTTGAACAACCACATTGTCATCAGGCTTGAGTCCCTTGGTAATCTCGATGGACTCGTCGTTCTCGACTCCCACTTCCACCCGCCGTTCTTCATAGCGGTGTTCTTGCACCTTGACATAGGCGAAATTGTAATCACCCTTACGCTGTATGGCACTCTTAGGTACTGAGAGTAGACTCCTATTCTGTACCACCATTTTCAGACGGGCAAACATATCCGGTTTGAGAGTCAAATCAGGATTAGGAACATCTGCGCGAATTGTCAGCGTGCGAGTTTGCGGGTCAAGTACATTAGCAACATAATTAATCCGTCCAGAAAAATCCCGGTTAGGTAAGCTAACAAAAGTCAATTTGACAACCTGACCAATATGTACTTTATTAATGTCTTGTTCATAGGTATCCCCAACTAACCAGACTCGACTCAGATCCGCTAGGGTAAACAGTTCCTTGCTGGGATCGGCTAGCTCACCATTATTAACGGTACGGCTGATCACAATACCGTCACGCGGAGCCTTAACTATAACATAGGGGTAGATTTGCTCTGTACGTACAACTTGGTCGGCTAATCCTACAGACACTCCAGATAAAGATGAGCGTTGTTCTGCAACAATAATTGTTGACTTTTGCTTAGAGTATAAGGCTTGTAGGTTAGCTTTATCCTTCTCATATTGGGTACGAGCAGCTTCTAGGTCAGCCTTAGCATCAATTCGGTCATTAAAAAGCCTTTGCTCGCGTTTGTAAGCAGCCTGGGAAAAATTTAATTGCACCTGAGCTTGCTTGATATCGGAGTTATTTTGTAGAGTCGCTTGCAACAAATCCGACTGAAGTTGACCAATGGTGTCAGACTTAATCAAAGCCAGTGTTTGACCACGCTTAACACGTTGACCTAATTTCACAAAGACACTAGTCACAGGTCCAGGAACTGGGGGAGAAATATGGGTGAGTAAATCATTAGCAGCCTGAACTCGCCCTGTCAATTGGATAGTAACGGGAAAAGGCTGAAATTCTACAGCTTCTACCTTTAGTCCTATTTCCTGCTCTTGTTTGGGGGTCAGTGAAATATAGGTCGAACCTTGACTAGATTGACCCGCTTCTGCTGGAACCTCAGGAATTTTGACATCCTGTTCCGCAACTGGTTGAGATTTGGTCTGTGTATCCTTTGAAGCTAATAAAGCAACCTTGGGCATTTGCAAATTCTGACCGCAACCAGTGAGCAGACTCAGAACACATAGATAAAAAAACCAAAGGCGACACGACTGGATCATAATCATGAAATTACTCTACGGAATTTAGCACTCATCACAATTAAAAAATTATTTGGTCATAACGAGAGGGGAATACCAACCGCTTTTTCTAGATCCGCGTAGGCACTTTGGTAAGCCGTCACTGCATCCACGTAAGCCGAGCGATTTTGTTGGTCTCCCTGTTCAAACACGATGGCACTAGCTAGATTAATCTTGCCTACTTGGTAGCTTTCCTGAGCTAAAGCCAATACTTCTCGAGAATCGGGCAGCAGTTTTGACTGGTACTTGTGAATTGTTTCACGAGCAATGAGCAAAGCCTCGTAAGCACTATGCACATCAACGGCGATTTGCGATCGCACGACCTTTTCCTGCTGTACAGACTGATCAACTGTTACTTGGGCTTGTGCTATTTCCCCTTGCTGGTTATAAAATATGGGCAAGTTAGCTCCTACTCCTAAAAATACACCACTAGTGTTGCTGTTAGGAGCATTGGCAGTGGTGAAATCATAGCCAGCACTCAGTAGTAAATCAGGGACACGCATAGCTTTAGCAAGACGCAGCTGCTCTTTTGCTACTTTAGTCTGCTGTTGGGCACTCTTGAAGTCTAGACGTTGTTCATAAGCCTGTGCAAGCAAATTGTCGATGGTTGGAAGTAGCGCATTGGCTAGGGGTACTATTTCTGTCTTTTTGGCTGCCACATTGAATATTCCCGGGTCTGTAATCTCGATATTCTGCGTCGGACTGTCTCCTATGAGTGCATTTAACTGGATGAGTGCTTGTTGAATGCGCCCTCTGGATTGTCTGAGTTGGGGTTCTGTTTGGGTGAGTGCCAGTTGAGCTTGCAATAACTCTGCTTCAGGAGCAGCTCCAGCCTCAAAGCGCTTGCGGGATATGTATACCAATTTTTGGAGTAGTTCAATCTGTTCTTGCTGTGAGCGATTGCTGGCTTGGGCAGCCGCCAATTCAGCGTAGGCTCGACGTACTTGTCCATGAATGTCAAAACGATTAGAATTATACTGTAAAATTGCTAATTCGTACTGATATTTGGCGACAGACAAACGTTTAGACCGCTTACCCCCTAATTCCACAGTTTGGTTAATGCTCACCTGTTGGGGGTTAGCAGCTTGGGAGTAGAGAGGCCCAAAGCCGTATTCAAATCCTATCTGAGGATTGGGAATCGCTCCGGCGATCGTAATGCCCGCCGCACTAATTTTGATATTGTACTGATCTGCTAGCAGTTGAGGGTTTCTAGCGTCTGCTCTCTCAAAGGCTTCCTTGAGACTTAGACGCAGGATGGCATTGGGGTTTGTTTGTTCTTTATCTATCTGGGCTAATAAGCTACTTTCATTGAGCAGATTCTTTGCCTGATACTGCTGTTGAGCTGCATTTAGCTGAGATGATTGAAGTTGTTTTGTTGTTGCAACAGTGGATTGTTCAGACTTTTGTTGTCCAGTCTGAGTATCGCTGTTGGAGTCAGGTGAAAAATCCCTCAGAGACGCTTGAGACTGAGATTTTTCTACAGAAGGTTGAAAAATTGCGAAACTCGGTGCATTTTTTTGGGTTTGAATCTCCATAAGCTGCTGAGGAGATGAAGCAACCACAGCATTTGGAAAGGCCTGGACATTTTGTTGAGGTTGGCTACCCATATTCTGTTGAAGAGATGGAGTTACCCCAAAAGTTGGCAAACTCAGTGCATTTTGTTGAGATTGGCTACCCATATTCTGTTGAAAAGATGGAGTTAGCGCCAGAGTTGGCAAACTGAGTGTATTTTGTTGAGGTTGACTCCCCGTGTCCTTTGATGCATCCGAAGGAACACCAGAAGAGGTTTTCTGTTGCTGACTACAGCTAGACAAAAGACTCAGAACTAGCAAATTGAATATCCAAAAGTAGTAGGGCTGCATCCTCATAATCAAGATCATCACAAAAAAATAAATCCCCGCAATATGATTTTCAAACGTGTATTACTTTCTCCAAAGTCGGTTCAACAGGAGGAGAGTCTGTTTCCTCATTGTCTGTTTTTGAGATATCTATTTGTGTTTTTTTCCACTAGGTTGTACAAGGTTGGCAGCACTAACAGGGTGAGGAAAGTTGCTGAGATTAATCCGCCAATGATAACTATGGCAAAAGGTTTTTGGCTTTGGGAACCGATCCCGTTAGATGATGCTACAGGCAGTAAGCCTAAGATAGCCACAGTTGCTGTCATTAGTACTGGACGCATCCGTGCCAGCGCCCCCTCATAGACTGCCTTGGTAATGAAGAAGGGTATTAATTTCTCCTTAGAGGGTGACAGTTTAGTATAGTTAATCATCTTGAGGCTATTATTCTCCACTGCCACTTTCATCAGGGCGGTGTAGACAGCTTGAGTTTTGATGTTGGAGGAAGATGTGAAGATATCGGAGAAATACGACTCTTGAGACAATTTATCAAGATAGCCTTGAGACAACTGGTTAATAAAGCTGACCATGATCACGCCATTCTGTACTGCTACTCCGGTAAGGGCGATAAATCCTACCCCTGCCGAAATACTAAAATAAGTGTGGGTGATAAACAAACCCACTATGCCACCAATCGCTGCTAGTGGTACTGCTACGAGAATTAGCAGGGCATAGCGTACCGAACCAAATGCCAAAAGTAAAATTACAAAAATCAGACTCAGAGTCAGGGGTACAACTATCATCAAACGCTGGTTGGATTCTTGCTGGTACTGGAATTGTCCACCCCATTCAAGTTCATATCCTTCAGGTAGATGCACTTGCGCTTGCACTTTCTGCTGTGCTTCTGCCACGGCTGACCCCAGGTCACGCCCCCGCACATTTGCCTTCACAATAATATGGCGTTTGTTCTCTTCGCGGTTAATGACTAAGGCTCCCGATACAGCTTGAGTATGAGCTACCAAAGAAAGGGGAATTGGCCCAATTGGCCCTGGTGGATTAATCAGTAATTCGTCTATTGCCTCTTTAGTGTTGCGATACGGTTTGGCTAAACGCACCAACACGTCAAATCGCCGCTCTCCTTCCACAAGCTGGGTAACTGTCTTCCCTCCTATAGATGTAGCAACTAGATTTTGAATATCAGAAACATTAAGACCGTAGCGGCTAGCAGCATCTCGATCTACGACTACCTGATACTGGGGCTGACCAAGGAGATGATCGTCAGCAACATCCACCATGCCAGGAATTTGACTGACAATAGTAGTTATTTGGTCTCCTAATTTTTGCAAAATATTGAGATCGGAACCAAATATCTTAATCCCCAAATTTCCCTTCGCCCCAGAAATCGCTTCATCCACATTGTCCTGGATATACTGTGAGAAGTTGTAATCTACATTGGGAATCACTGAAAGCTCCTTGTTCATGGCACTGACTAGTTCTTCTTTATTACCGTGGAACTGTGAACGCCACTCGTCAGTAGGTTTCAGGTCTACTAAGAACTCAAGATTGCTGAACAAGTTAGGATCAGTAGCATCATCAGGACTACCTGTTTGGCTGGTAACGTTTTTAATCTCTGGGTACTTAACAATAATCTGGCGAATCCGAGCCGCAACGGAAATTCCCTCTTCCAAGGAAATTGATGGAGGTAATACTGTCGCCCGCAACCAAATATTACCTTCTTCCAGAGCAGGTAGAAACTCGGAGCCAGTATGTAAAAAGAGAATCACTGCTAATACTAATGCCGCCAAAGAAGCTGTAATCACGGGCAATGGGTGATTTATTGTCCAGCGCAGAACCGGTTTATATATCCATCTAACCAAGCTGACCACCGGGCTTTCCCGTTCGACGATCGGCTTACGGGTCATCAAAAATGAGATTAGCACTGGGATAATGGTTAAGGAGATCAGCATTGCTCCTATCAGCTGGAAATTCATCGTGAAAGCTAGAGGCCGAAAGAGCTTACCCGCTACCCCATCAAAGGCAAAAATGACGATGAAGCAACAACAGATGATACTTGTGGCAAATAAAATTGGGCCTCCCATCTGCTGGGCGGACTCTAACACCAAATTGTTACGACTCTTGCGATCGCTTAAATGATGACCTTCTTCACTAAGACGGCTAAAAGCATTTTCCACCATCACCACTGCCCCATCAACGATGATCCCGAAGTCAATCGCTCCCAAACTCAGCAAATTCGCCGGAATGTGGAAAAGGTTAAGGCAAATAAAGGAAAACAATAATGCCAATGGGATGACAGTAGCAGCTATCAAACCACTGGTGAAGTCAAATAAAAACACGATGAGTACAACTATCACCAAGGCAATTCCCTCTCCCAAGTTGTGGAAGACAGTGTGGAGAGTCTCCCGAACTAATTGGAGGCGATCGTACAGTGGTACGAGCCGCACTCCTTCAGGCAAGGACTTCTGGATTTCGGGAAACTTCTTGTAAAGGCGTTCAATCACTCGAGAAGGATTCTCTCCCCGACGCATTAGTACAATGCCCATGACATCATCGTTATCCCTGTTCTTACCAAATTGACCTAGACGAACCCCTGAGCCAATATCGACAGTTGCAACATCTTTGATGCGGATAGGCGTTCCACCCTGAGTCGCCGTAATTACCACTTTATTAATATCATCAATATTTTTCAGCAGTCCTAAACTGCGGACGACAAAGGCCTGACCATTCTTCCCGATATAGTTAGCACCTCCAGTGTCGTTGGAGTTACCCAAAGCCTGAGATACTTGGTCAATGCTTAAGCCTAAAGCTGTTAAGCGTACAGGATCGACATTCACTTGGTAGGTCTTGATCGGACCACCCCAACTAGTTACATCAATGACGCCAGGAATTTGCCGAAAGTCCTTCTCTAAATCCCAGTCTTCAATGGCTTTCCGTTCCATCGCTGAGTAGTACTTTGATTCCACTGTGTAGCGATAAATTTCACCGACACTACTAGAATCAGCATCAAGTTGAGGTTTGGCATCGCTAGGAATATCCGCCTGAGCGATCCGCTCCAGCACCTGCTGGCGAGCTAGCTGACTTGCTTCCCCATCTTCAAAAGTAACAATTATTACCGACAAGTTGAGGAATGAGGTGGAACGCAGACCGATCTCACCAGGAATACCATTTAATTCCTTCTCTAGTGGCACAGTAACCAAGCGTTCCATTTCTTCTGCCGCCTTCCCTGGCAGAATAGTTATGACGCTGACTTGGGGATTGGTAAAGTCGGGATATGCTTCAATCTCTAGAGTGCGGAACGCTCCGTAGCCAACTATCAATAGCAGTCCAATGATTGCCAGGGTAACATAGCGGTTTCGGAAGGCAACGGAGATTAGTTGATTAATGAGTTTATTCACGCTGAATCTAGAATTTAGGTGTAAGTCTTTAGAATTAATCTTGACTTTTAATTATTTATACTCTGCGATCGCAACTTTGTAGAGTTTAACCAGTTATTAATCAGCTGCTTGTAGCTGGGTTGTGGCATTTATTGATTTAAAAATTACATACTCAGTACGGCTAAGATGACTGACCGACAAGAGCTTTACCTAAAAATATGCAAATTTAGTATTCGACAGATGATTACATAATACTAAGTAGGTTGGCATTTAATTAATAGCAAGCAAATATGACTAGAGTAAGACTAGCTTCCAGAAAAATATGACTATTGAGCACTTGGTAGGGAAAATTTAAACATCGATCCTTTACCTAACTCGCTTTCTACTTCAATTTTTCCGTTATGTAGTTCTACCAATCGTTTTGTAATCGCTAGTCCAATACCAGCTCCCCCCGTTCTGATATCTCGCGACTTATCTGCCCGCCAAAAGCGCTCAAAGACTTTAGGTAAATCTTCTTGAGCAATTCCAATACCTGTGTCTGTCACTGCGATCCAGAGGTCATCGTCTCGTGACCAAGCACGAATGGTCACTCTTCCGTTAGGAGTATAAGTAATTGCGTTACTGATCAGATTAATCAAAATTTGCTTGACGCGATCGCGATCGGCATAGGCAGGGGGTAAATCATTTAATACCCGCAATTGAAGTTGACAGTTTGCCTGTAAGCTTGCTGCCTTAAAGGTTGTTACCATCTCCTTGAGAATCGGTGCAAGGTATAATGGCTGGAGTTGTAAGGGCAGATAACCCGTTTCGATTTTGGAAAGCTCGAGCAAATCATCCACTAAACGCATCAACCGCTCAATTTCTTGGGCCATTTGTGCTAGGATATCTGGGTTCATCTGCGTCATCCCAGCATTCAGCATTTCTAGATAGCCGTGAATTACAGTAATGGGCGATCGCAACTCGTGAGCCAGATCGCTAGTCAATTCTCGTCGCCGCTCTTCGACTCCTTGTAAGCTAATGGCAAGATGGTTAAAACTATTGGCAAAGCGATTAATTTCAGGAATCGAAATATGAGGTGCCCGTGCTGTTAAATCTCCAGTGGCAAATGCCTGCATCGCCTTTTCTACCGCGACTAGCGGACGGATAATAATGCGTGAAGTCAGTATGCTAACAGCACTGACACTAAAGAGACTAACGAGG
>CAZZZY010000087.1:8759-13107 GCA_964658545.1 uncultured Acetobacteraceae bacterium
TGAAAGTTTTGGCCAGATAAGCGACTCACCAGATTGACGATGCTAATTCCCAGGAGCATCACACTCAGGTGAGACAAAAGTAATCTCAGTTTGAGACTGAGTGTCCAATGATTTACCAGAAACATATCACGTCGCTTCGCTCCGAATTCAAAATTCAAAATTCAAACATTTTTAATCCCCATAAATAAATTTAGGCGATGCACTGAGTGTGGTCGTTGTGGGCTTGTATCATGAGTCTTTGTCGGTCAAAATATGCGATTTGAGTCCGTAAAACTATAGCCAATCCCTGGTGCTGTGCAAATAAACTGAGTCTTATTTAGTTTTTCACCAGTAGCATCGGTGCTGTATAGTTTCTGTCGTAAACGCTTAATGTAAGAATCCACTATGCGAAAGTCGCCTACATAATCTATCCCCCAAACAGCATCAAGCAATTGCGAACGGCTCCAAACTCGTCCCGGTCGCTTGGCTAATACCACCAGCAAATTAAACTCTAATGTGGTGAGTTTAACTGTCTCTCTTTTACCAGTACTATATTTGAGATAGACAGTCCTGCGTTCTTGATCAATCAGTAAATGGTGAGTTTCAATTATGTCTTCTGAATTTGCTTGCTGTCGCAACTCTCGTCTGAGCAATGCTCTGAGTCGCACGGCAAGTTCCACGGGACTAAAGGGCTTCGGCATATAGTCATCAGCCCCAGTAGAAAACCCAATGATGCGATCAATTTCCTCAGCTTTGCCCGTCAACATCATGATGTACGGATCTTTCTGCTTTGATTTAATGAACTGGCGAATATGGGCGCAAATATCCAAGCCATTTATCCCTGGGAGCATCAAGTCAAGAATGACAATATCTGGTTGCAGTTGAGAAAATTTGTTTAGCCCTTCATTTCCATTGTGTGTAACGTGACAAGTATATCCTTCGCTCTCTACACAGACACGAATCATGGCAGCAACATTAACTTCATCTTCGATTATTAAGACAACAGTCATACAAAAGTTTCCTAAGTCTTATACTGGAGTTTAGACTAACCTGTGACCAAATAACTCAGCAGTACTGAGTTGATCAACGATATACTTGAAAATATATATGATTTAAATCACTAAGTACAACGCGGACAAAGTTCGTAGATAAATCAACGTGAGTTCGAGGGCTGATGTAGTAACCGCCTAATTAGCGCCAATATTGAAACCTCTGCCTGGTTTTACTACGCAAAACCGTCCCTCTCCAATTCAAAGAGGGACAGACTTGAACTTTAGTTCAAGGTAGGGAGGGGTTTGTCGAACTCACGTTAACCTTCACCGGATTATTTTTTTTGGAAATTATCGTCGATATTCATCCCCACAATCGCCGATTAGCTGGTACAAGTCGCGTGATTGGCGAGATACTGCATTGATGCGATCGCGATCGTCTGCATCTAAACTAAAACTAAATACTTTGGCGTTATCTTCTATATGTTCAGATACACCAAGTCTGGCACCAACTATCACACCGCCCACCGTTGGCTGATCTAAAATGTAACGCACTCCTACGTTGGAAATGCTGACTTTATGCTTATTAGCAATTTCCTTGAGGATAGCTAGCAACTCTTGAAATAATTGCCAACCACCCCAATCATCGATCATATTTTTATATTTTTTCAAACTCGCAGTAGACAGATCAAATCCTCGCGGTTCTGGTTTCCCCAAATAGTTTTCTGATAACAAACCGCCGCACAGTGTACCGTAAGTAAAAAGCTTTATGTCATGCTGTTGACAAAACTCCACCATATTAACTTCGGGACGACGGTCAACCAGAGAAAATTGCACTTGGTTAGAAACAATTTTGATGCCTGCTTCGGTAATAATCTTCAGGTGTTCCGTGTCAAAATTAGTTAAACCTAGATGCTTAATTTTACCCTCATTCTGAAGTTCCACCATATATTTTAGGGCATCCAGGTAATTTTTATCCTGATATTCCCACCAGTGGAATTGCATCAAATCTAAAGATTCTACATTCATCCTTCTCAGAGAAATATCAATATTTTCCTCAACCAGTTTTTTCGTCATTTTGCCTGGACGAGGTACCCATTTTGTAAAGGCTTGCACTTTAGATAAAGCATCTTTCCCACGAGTATCAATTAATTGACAGCGAAACTCACCAATAAAGTCTTCTGCGGGGCCATAATGATCTGCTAAATCCCAAGTGGTAAAGCCTGCATCTAAATATTTGAACATAGTCTCAATGGCGGGTTGGGGATTAATCCTTCCATGTGCGCCGGAGACTTGCCACATACCATTTAATATGCGGCAGATGTTCAAATCAGGAGTAAATTGGAGACGGCTAGCTGCGGATAAGTTCATTTTGAAGTTAGGAGAATAAGTTGGGAGTGATAAGTTAGCAGTGAGAGGATGTTTGTAAAGCTCTGGCGACTAGAAGTCGCAGCTATACAGACAAAACCTTGAATTTTTTTTAGTCCAGGGAGGTGAACTTTCCTTGTGTAGTAGCGACTTCTAGTCGCCCAATACTTTTAAAACATCCTCTGAAAAGAGTTAATAATAGGACTTACGCACACTCTACGAATTCTCGGCGCTCTTGGCGGTTCGATAGATTAAGCTTTTTAGCAATTTTTGCGTAAGTCCTAAATAATTAGTGAGTTGATTTTTCTACTTTATTATGAATGATCTAGGATAAATTTTTAACTCCCAAATCCCAAATCCTAACTTTCTAACGCCAGCCTTTTTCAGCTTGTTCGATAACGTAAGCAGCAACATCTTTAATTTGCTGTTCATTAAGGCGATCTTTGTAGGCTGACATATTATTTTTACCATTGGTAACTATAGATGTAACTGCCTCTATTGAATCCATACCATACTTCTTCAGAGCTTGCTTTTTGAGGTTTTTCCCTCGCCGGACTATGTTGCTACCGTTAATATGACAACCAGCACAATGAACAGTAAATATTTGTTCACCGCTAACTGTGTCTGCTGCACTAGCAGGCAAAGTAAAAGTACTTATCAATAACCAAAACGTTACTAATACCAATGTTAGTAATTTTTTCACTCAACTCCTCCCGATTTTAACATACTGGTTGCAGGCATAAGTCTCAGAACCAATATTACAGAGATTCAAAGTCAGTGGTAAATCCAGCAAAATTTGCACAATTTTCTTGAAAAGCTTCTGCATCGCTAACATCCTCAATTTTATAGGACATGATGCGCGTCCCATCTGGCATTTTTTTGGAACCAATCAATTCACCTTGATATTTCTCTGCAAGCACTTTAAATTCAGTTCCATAAAGCTTCCAGGCATCACCAGAACAAGTAATATTTACTCGCCACATATTTCACTCTCAATTACTACTACTAAACATTCATCATCTCACAAATGGGCAATATGTTACCCATCACCTCTTTGGTAATGGAATTTTCTATCTAAAGGAAGTGGCTAGCTCAATCAGACTACGCCATAATGTGCTTGTAGGAATATTTCTAGAAACTTTTATCCAATTAGTTAAATCCCAAGAATTGAAAATGCCTAACAATATCAAAGAACAAATTCAAGCAGACTTGCAACAAGCTAAAGAAACCGGACAATTAAGAACTGATCGGATTCGAGAAATTGTCAAGTCGGCAGTTTCTCAAGTAGGTTCTGAATTTAAACAAGGTTCTAGTGAACTTCGTAGCCTTGTGAGAGATGCTGTTGCTGCTGTAATTGAAAACTTCCAAGAAAAAGGCAGCGAACTCAAAGATGAAGTGACAGCTTCCATTGAAGGGGCGCTGGAAGGAATTAATAGCAAAAGACAGGAAGCTATTGCTAAAACTCAGACAGATATCAAGCGGCTACAGGCTCAACTGGATGGTGAAGAAGAACAATTCCAACAAGAGGTTGATGTAATCTTGGCAGAGATTGAAGAGACGGGTAAAGAAAAATCTGCTATTACTAAAACTGCAATTGATTCTGCTGTCAATACTATTAAAGATAGTGAAGAAGTGGCACTGTTAAAGAAACGTTACGCGCAACTACAAGCGCAGCTAGCGATTGTCCGAGCTAACTTGGCTGCACGCTATGGCGGACGATCCCTGGAGGTGCAAGATTATCTAGACGAGGCTAAACACTGGTATGATAAAGCTCGTCCTCAAGCAGAGTCTATTGCTGTGCAGGTAGGAGAGAAGCGATCGCAATTAGAAGATAAACTAGGTGAAGCTGGTACATCTATAGCAAGAAAAGAGCGCCAGATTAAACAAACGTTGCGCGAATTACTCCTAACTGCGGCTGACTTGTTCAAAGATAAAGAACCTGCTGAGAAAGAACGGGAGACTATTCATAAATAGACTAGTACCGCAATGTGTAATTCGTAATTCGTAATTCG
>CAZZZY010000088.1:0-13044 GCA_964658545.1 uncultured Acetobacteraceae bacterium
AAATCGGGGTCACTGTACCACTGTCCGTCGATTTGGTATGCAATCATTAGGTATGGCAATGCTTTTATCGCATTTATAGTTCCCCATCTTGTAGTTTGTCCTGCGTGAAACCAGATGTAAGAGCCGTTGTGTATTATCATGTACAATTTTTATAATTTTGACTTGAGGTTTTGCTTGCCTAGCTAGTTGATAATTTCGTCTGTGGTAGAAAATCTAGCTAATTTTTCTAGCTAGAGAATAATTTCGTATTTGTATGAACACTTAGTTAAAACTCGCCATTATTTAGCCATGTGCAGTCAACTTCATGCTCAGGTAAAATACTTTGGATCTTCTTGATTGCTGAATTACTCCTAATAACTACCTTTACAAGGTGTGTAATAACTGTGGTGATTAATCTATGAACAGATTAATATTTATTTAATATTTTAAATAAATTATTGAAAATAAAAAGTGCGCCATCTTAATCGATGACGCACTTTTTCCTTCTTTATCCAGGCAAGTTGCTGTCCAATGGCTAGGTGCTGCATTGGTACTTTTGTTTCGTATCCCTTCGCTTGTAAAATGGGTGTTACCTCCTGTCTGTAAAGCTTGCCCGTCAAGAATACAAACTCTATTTTCGGGGACGCAACTTGTATGAGGCTTTCTGCTACTTGTCGTGCCCATAGTATGCGTTCCTGATGAGATAAGGAATAGGGGGATTTGTCGTAGGGCTTAATAATTGTTTCTGGGTTAATAACTTGATGTAAAGGTGACAGGATATACCATCTTGAGTCTTGCTCTTCTACGTAGCGACGGCACGCCTGAAAGTGCTGGGAATAATATAAGTCTTTGGCGGCAGCAGGGTAGGTAAGCTGCTTGCCACATCCAGCAACCAGGTAGATTTTTTCCTTGGGAGTGAACTTTCTGTAGGTGCTGATCACCAGATTGAGGTTGTGGGCGATTCTTCCCATAGTATGCGTCCGTCCTTTGTTTGTCAGCCGAGGGTCAATCCTATGTCGGTTGAGAACCCTGCAAACATGACAGTTGCACTTTGGCGCACAGTGGGTTGGTATCCGAATTAATTTTTCCTCGTGGCTGACGAACATCCCACCGCCTAGTCCTTCCCGGATAAAAGTTGAACCATCAAAGGATAGTCCCATCTGAATAAAAGCTTTGGCATACTGGGGCGAGCATAATCCAAAAACGTGTAGATGAGCATTTGGCTCGTGCAATGGTGCGATGGCTGCGGCGGGCGTAGCCATCGCATCCGCTTTCGGCAATACTCGTTCCGAGTCAATTAGCGATGGCGAAACGCCCGCCTTCGGCGATCGCACAACTTGAGTGATTGTTTTGATAATGTGTAAGTTAATCGAATACTCTCTCGCCTGGGAAACAAGCCCACCGATGCCGAGATGGCGGTATCCCAGTCCCAAAAGATATTTTGCTACTTCGAGGCGTTCACTGAGAGACTGCCCGTGGATGACTGCTAGGGGTATTCTGTTGGGAAGATAACTTTTAGCAAGTTGGATAAATGTTTCTGCTTGTTTAAGGTTGTATTCTTGCCGTTCCCTGATATTTTCTCCAACAAGTAAATGGTCGGGACAAACAATAATATCGCCGACCTTTGAGCGTTCTCGATATCTATGAATAGACCAGTAAGCATCAACATATTTACCGTTTAGAGTGGGGATATCTTGGTCACGGTAGTTAAATGCTCCACAGTCATGAATAATCAGACTATCTGGAACAATTTCTGCCTTGATTGCGAGTGAGTATAGCCAGCCCACCGGCTGATACTCAAGCAACTGCCAGATTGGGATTTTTTTACCCTTGCTTCTAACAAAATCGCTCTTACCCAATACTGGATAGAAACCTAATTTCATAGTGTTTAAACGACCAAAACTTGATTTTAATTTGTTAAGTTAACCCTTTGCTTGGAAAGGGCTAACTAGTAAATTACTGTCTGTATTTATTTGCAATATGCAGAAGATACTGCCGCCAACGGTTAGATACTTTTGTAGCAAGAGTTGCCATATCACTTCCTGGAATTTCTTCTGCTTCAGTTTCAAAAGCATCATCAAAGTGAATCTTGGCGTGATACTTCATACCATCGAAGTGGATATTGAAGCTAGGATTAAGTTGAAAGTCTTGAATCATATTTTATCCTTACTGGGGAAGATATAAACACTTGTTTTGTTCTGCTAGTCTATTTGTGTGATAGTTATCAAGAATCATTTTCTTAAATTCTTCTCTTGTTGCTTGCAAGTCGCGGAATATTTTGTCAGTAGGATAGAAGAATACCGACTGTTGGCGGCTGTAAAACCAGACCATTTGATTGATACTATAGGTATCATTACTATCAAGCAAGACGTAACTAATTTGTTGGTAAAAATTCTCTAGAGAGAAGGGACGCTTTTTGGCAGTTGTTCGTACATCGATGAGAGTATTTCCAGCAATTATCTGGCAATCAGCACCTCCAAGATATTCACTTAAAGGATATGAAGCATTGCAGGTAATATTTCCACTTACTTGATTAGCTACTGTTTGCCAGGTACGAGCTACAATACCGATGATTTGAGATGTATCTTGGATAGTAGGAAGCCATTTTTTGAAATATTCTGGTTCAAGCTGAAGAGATTTTTCTCCTTGTAGAAAAGGTTGAATAATCTCATGAATATTACGGCTACGGGCATAATTTTCTAATGCACCCAAGAGCATACACTTTAGAGCTTCTTCTTCAAGTGAATTTGAACTTGTAATGGAATAATCGAAGGCATATTCTATTTTGAGGGCTTTTGCTCCAACCTGAGCAAGACAATTAGTAAACCATGTTTGGTCTTCATAGATGTTTCCTAAATACTTGGCAAGTGCTTTGGCGATGGCTACGCCCGCCGAAGGCATCGCATTTCCTACTAAGGGAAAATCTACCCCATCAATCGGTTTGATAATTTCTTGATTTTCTAATAGCTGGTTATGGTTAGCGATCATCTTGATGACTATCTTGTTGAGTCTAGAGTCAAACCATCTCCTGATAGGGGAGTTTCTATTTTTTAATTCGGATGTTAAGCTCACTTTTTATTTTTTTGTTTGAGATACTACATTGAGTATCTGCGTGAGCTTTACGTAGTAATTTTTGTTTTAATCGGGTTACTGATTTAAGTAAAGAGACTAATCATTCAAAATCAGTGAAAAGTTTATGAAGTAAGCTTTTTAAATTTCGTAACTCGTACAAATTTGGATAAATTCTCAATTCAAGTTTTATTATTTTCAATGCGACTTTGCAAACTTGGTATTAGACAACTTGGTGATAGTTAGTTTACAATTCAACTTCTCTCGACTTGGTTTTAGATGCAGCCGTAACAGTTTGCCGTTGAGGAGAGGGTATGTGTTCAGTTGGGGTATATTGCTGCCGAATTTCTTCCCCTCGCCATTGTTGTAAGTCGCTCATAATGTCTTTGAGGGGAACAAAATCGACGACTGTTTCTCCTTGCTTTTGTGCAACGGTAGCCTTGTAAGTCATAATTTTGAAGTACATCTCCCTCTGGTCGGCAATTGGTAACTTGCCGTCATTCTCATTTATCCGTTGAAGAATCTCTTCATTACCCTGGTTCATTGCCTTTCCCCAGTCAGGGCTACCATGCTTGACCATGTTCGCCCATTCCTCAGCGATATATGGGTGAACTTTCACAGGCATATCACCAGCTGCTTGTATTACTCGTTCTTTGGGTGCGGCTGCGGGTGTAGATTGTTCATTACCAAAGATTTGTTCCAGGTTGAGTTTGCTGGCGTTTTGGGCAATAAACTTGACTTGGTTAATGTCGTAGTCAGAAATATTCATCTTACTGACTTCTTTGGTAATCCCAGCTTCGGTTTTAGTTAGGTCAAACCGGACAAGTTCCTGAGTACCTTTCTCTTCAGTAGTTTTAAATAATTGCAGGCTGGCTCGATTATTTTCGGGTTCACGAGTCCGCTTGATGGTAAATTCACCTACTGTAAGTTCTTCCTTATCAGCCTGGATGAGGACATTATTGAGGGTATGCAACATCTCGTTTTGTTTAAATACTTCCAGGGTTTTAATCGTGCCAGCGGGTGCAAGACTTCCCAAGCTATTTGCTACATCACGGATATCGGCATTGTTGAGGTCAGGGAGCTTGCCATTGTCGCCCAAGTCCTCTGCCACTATCAGAAACTCCTGACGTTCAATAGGTAACATCTCTGTAGGTTTTTTCGTTATTTTGGGTTCCTCTTTTTTGTTGAGTTTAAAATCCATCAAAGAGTTTTCCCACCCAAATAGTTCATCACTGCGGCGGTGAATGCTAACAGTGTCTCCCTCTTGGCGAATCACAAATGTATCGCTACGGTAAATACGCGACCCATCTTGTTCAAGGATGCCGTATTTTTTCAACATTGTCGTCGCGGTTTCAGCAATGTCTTTATTTTCCCCGTTGTAGCGTTCCTCCCGCGCTTGTTTATTATTAATTTGATAGATAGGTACTTCAACCTGACGCGCCCACTGCTGCGCTGCTGACTCTACACATTGGGAGTTAGCTACTTTTTGATAGCTAAATTCAGGTGCATATTTGTTTCGATTATTAGTTTCTAGCTCCTCTGGCTCTTGTGCAAAAAACTGATTGGGAGTTGCATTTTCGTTTACCTCTCCTTCAGTTTTATATTGAGGTTGGTAGTTACTAACAACTATCTCTCTGATTTGAAGAGTTTCTTTGGACTGTGCGATTTCTTCTTGAAGATTATTGACCACATCATCTTCAAAACTCTCATCTGCTTCTATTTCAACAGATGAGTTTATCTCTTGAGTTATGGGCGAACTGTTTTCGCTGTTTTCACGTTGTAGTAACTTATTTATAGTCAGCTGACTATCATCTAACAGTGGATTGTCTTCTATAGCAGTTAAATTCTCATTATCAGATAATAACTCTTTTGTATCTTCAGAATTTTCAATAATTTCAGCAGATGGAGGTAGTAGCTTAATCAGTGGTTCACTTGCTACATCTATTATTTCATCTGGGGTAAGTATTTCAGTGACGAGATTAGTTGTACATTTACCTGCGCTATCTTGTTCGTAGATAACGATTTGTTTTTCTGAACCCTCTGACTCCAGATAAGCTGTAATTTTCAGAGCGATCTCACCTGTTTGCTGATAATCACTATTTAAATTGGGTACATCTTCTACTAATCTGGCAGCAATTCTTTGTGCTTGATAGTCTGTAAAAGGTTCAGTTTCTATTGTGTATTGACCTTCTATTAATAGATCGGGCATGAGCACAATATTAGTTTCTTGATTGCTTTTTATACTTTGGCTGGTTAAATCTACCTTTTCCCATTTATATGCACCAGGGGTAGATTCATCAGATACAAGATTGTAAATGTCTTTGCCAACTTCAACTGCAATTTTACTTGCTTCTTGAGCTTCTTTGAGTTTTTCGAGAATTACTTTAGTTATCTTAGTAAGTGCATTGATGAGGGTTTTACTTAATTCCCGACTTGTTTTAATTGCAGTATCAGCTGTATTTAAATATGATTCATTAACTTGAGTTTGTCTAGGGTCAAACATATCTTACTTTGAAATGGGTAATTTTTTATGGAATCGAACTGAAGCTGAGGTAGTTTTATTAAATAAAAAATTTAACCTCTTCAAGTGATAGAGAGGTTGAATTTCCATTTTGATGTTTGTTTTGACTTAGTTCTATTTGGCTATTTTTGAAATTTTGATTTATTTCGCTTAGTTGTTCGCTTTGGTTAGCAATAATTTTTAACATTGCTTCTAGCTTGTCATCTAGTCTGGATATTTTAACTTCCATTAATGTTAGTTTTTCTTTTGCTATAAATATTTCTTGATTGATTTGTTGGTGCTGTACATTAATATCCTCACAAGTTTTATGCCATTTTTCTAAGAATTTGGTTAATTCTATTAATAGCGTTGTCGAGTTGTATGTCGTAGTTTGTGACTTTTTCAGAATATTCAATAAGTCGTCTAACTTTCCGTTCAATATCTCTTCTATACTCAAGTTGTTGTTTTTCTGCTCTGTAATATTCATTGATAATTGCCTCGTAAGAGAGTTTAACTTTATATTCTGAATTCCACATACTATATTGAGGGAAACTAATGTCAATTAAGTTTCCTTGGCTTCCTGTGGCACGGTTGAAAATAATATGTATGTTTACTCTTGGATAAGGAAGTAGATATGCAACATATTGTTGTTGTTCAAAACCAATTAAATTTACATGATGTTTGATTAATTCACCATAGTTGTTAGCATTTATTTCAATTTCAATTTTATCGATTACGATCTGTCTATGTAGCCCATGAAGTTTCACTCTTGGTCGGAGGATAAACTGTTCCTCAAAAGAGCTAATAATTGAATGTGCATTCTTGCTATTTACTTGATGTGAACTAATTAATTGACCTTTTTGGTGATAATTATTTATTAACTTAATTATTTTTGTCTGAGTGATATTTTCGTCTTTGACGCTACATTGTATCATTTTTAGAAAAAGCTCTTGTATGCATCAACAGGTAACGGTGCATTGCCTGCTTGTACGGGTGCTTGTGGGATAGGAAACTTCCGATCTACTTCCTTGACTCGCAAATCTAAATCTTCTTGTGTGGGTTTTTTCTGGGTACTTTTCCTAGCAAGCTCCTTAATGACTTTATCCCACTTAGTATCGTTTTCTTGTTCGAGTCCGATAATATATTTCGGGATTTTGATATTTTTTAATATTGGTACTGAACCCTCATTTTTATTACTGTAAGCAGGGTTAATAAGTAGACATTTACCGGGTGGTAATTTAAGGAATTGGGCAGGCTCGAACAGCTTCCGAGTCCGTTCTTGCTCGCTGATAGATGTGCTGGCTTTACCCCCTCCAGTTGAGCGAGATTTTTGTTTATATTTAATTTCCTCTTCACCTAAATATGCAGAAAATAATCTAGCAGATTCTTCTTCACCAGGATTAAAAACAAATTTTGTGCCGCACGCACCGAGGATCGCTTTAGAGATTTCCCTACCATAAATCTTTTCAAGCTGACCCATATTTTGCCAACCCAGGATACCGCAGAATCCTTCGGAACGAGATTCGTTAAGCCATTTAAATAAATCTGGAAGGAAGATACTTGGCAACTCGTCAAGACATACTACTAATGGGCCATCTTCCTTACGTTTTTTGGCAATACTGCGGGAAACTACCATGTGAAGAATACTGGTCATCAGGGGGCTGACGGCATCGCGGCGTTCGCGGTCTAACCCGAAGATAATCATCTGTTTGCGTTTTACCTCCAGGGGAAGGGTTGTTTTACCGACAAAGCATCCCAATGTACCCCTTGCCATGAACCGGGTGAACATCAATGAAGCGCTACCAGCGATACCCGCCACAGTTTTTTCGGAGCCAGCCGAACTAAATAATTGACCAAAAGCTATCTTAATCCAGGGGTTTAATGCTGCTGCCATCAAGCGTTCGACCATCTTATCGCTGGAAAGTATTGCCGCAGCTGTCATAATATCAGCGTGGTCGCCAAACTCTTTAGTTAGCATTAAAATAGCCTGCGTCAACTGGTCGCCGGCGGGGCCAAAGAATGCATCCTCAGACGCATTACCTAACAGGCGGAAGTTCTTGTTAATTACTGTAGCTAACTGCCGTGCGGTTTCAGCATCGGAGGAATCGCGCAAGAAATCGATTGGGTTACATACCTCCGATTCGGGGAATCCTGGTGCAAATATGTGTACGTCATACCCCTTTGATTTGGCATAGCTGGCGATTTTAGCTTGACTAGCATACTTGAAGTCGTATAGTACGATACCAAAACCTTGGTCAATTGCTGAGTAAATCATCGGGTTGATAGCCGAGAATGATTTACCGCTACCAGGTGCGCCAATTACAAAATTATTGATTCAAGAGAAAGTTTGTTTTACCTGTATTTGGTGTTATGGGAGTATTATTGCGCTGTGGCGGTATTTCTAAAAAGCGCTTTCCACCTAGCAGCATAAGTTTTTCAACCAACTGCATTGATACTCCGGTGCTGCTGGCGGCGACAACAAGTTCCTCTCCTTGCGATCGCAACTCAACAAGTTGGTTCAGACGCTTCCAAAGCTTGCTGTCTGTAGTAACCCACTGGTTTTTTAAGGCAACTTGCATTCCTTTAGCGATATGTCTGCTATCAGATAATGCGGTGTAACTAACCTTTGGTTTTACTTCTTCAGGTTTGCTGGGGGTATCGCCAATAATTTCAATTTGGCTGTACTCTGGTGTGCCACTGCCCGTTACAATCCGAAAATGATAGCTTTTCCTTGTTGAGCCAGATTCGGTAATTACTGTCATGTGCCCCCCGTAAGAAGCTTGTGGTAAACCGGGGATTTTGACTGTCTCGATGCGGCGAATGTGAATTAGTCCTGCGCCCGTACTGTTGCTAGAACACTTACCCAAGCCTTCAAGACATCCGTCTACATCAAAAACAAATCTAGATGGGTCATCCAGCCAGATTTTCTTGATGACTTCTCTGGTGTTGTAGAACGATATTGATACCCCATGTCCGGGCCAGACCTTAACTGTCTGCAATTGGGCATTTTCCCCTGACACCTGGGACGCTGCAACTTGACGGATAGTATTTGCTAGTACAAGTTGATTTGGTGCAAGCACAGAGGCGATGGTGAGGCACCCGCCAAAGGCGATCGCGCAGGGGATAATTAAACTAAAGTCGGCTATATATTTGAGTTTCACAGCTTGATTGACCTATCGACTTTGATAGTGATTTTGGTGTCTTTAGGTACATACCAGACATTGGGACGGCGGTTGATTTCGTCAGTGGCACGTTCTGTCCGTTTGCTGACTGTTTCGCCAAGTTTGCCAAAGGCACCTTCAAGGAAGGCAGCTCCCAGGTTGCGGTTGTTATTGCGGCTGCGGGTTCTTGTCCCACCTAAAGGCAAATCTTCTGTGACTTGTTCATCTGCCTGGTTGATAATTTCCCCTACCTTGGCAATACCAGCTATTGTTCCCAAAGTGGCATCATACTTGGCAATTTCAGATCCCTTGTTGTCGTAGGGTCTGGCGGCTAGGGGGGAACCTGCCTCTCCCAGGACTGATATCGTTCCGGGTGATAGGGGGTATTCGGTTCCGTCTTTGAGAATAGCCGTGACTTCGGCACGCACGCCTGATGTGCTATCAACCGAAATCATAGCGATAGTTACCTGTGTTCCTGCTGGAATAGCTATTTTGCCAGTATTGCTGTAAAGCGGCTCGTCCAACCTGGCGACAAACTGTAACGTATTTGTCTGCTCTTGGGAACGACCGTTATTGTTGATTTGAGGCATCACGAGCGGAGTTACGAGGGTTGCACTTGCAAACGAACCGACAACTAGATACTGTGGTTGTGTTTCTTGAAGTATCTGTGCTTCTTCTGGCAGGTAGTCATTTGCAACTCGTTCGACTTGCCGAGGGAGATTGTTTTCTTTATTACCAGCAAAACTGGATTCTACGGTTTTTTCTTTGCCAAGTTCTGAGCTAGTTTGTGGTTCTTTTACCGAGAAGCTATAAATAACTGGTACGGCTTGATTGTTTTCTTCGTCACCAGTATTGCTATACTCTGGAGTACTGTCGTTTGTGATTACAGGTTCCCAACGCGGCCGTAGTTCTTCAATTTGATTGGGAGTGTTGGTAACTGTTTCGGTATTCTCGCTGCGGCGGTTACGGCGACGACGGGAGCGATTGGTATTTTGTTCTGCTGGGCGTAATGTTTCTTCAGTTTTAGCTGTAACTTCTTGTACTGTTGTGCTTGTAGGTTCACTTACAGTGGTACTGGCTAACATATAATCAACCCGACCAACCGAACCCAGGCTACGCAGGCGTTCGAGTTCGGCTATTGGGTCTTTGGCGACACTCTGGTTGCTGGCAACTATTTGTTTGGCAAATTTTGGCAGAGGAGCGCTAGGACGCAGGGGTGGTATTGGCTGTGAGGCGACTTCTCTACGTCTTGGTCTAACAGTTTCGGGTGCTTCTTCCCGGTATACACGTCTTCTGGAAGTAGGGGGAGTTTCTTGAGCGACTACCCTTCGTTGTCGAGTAGAACGTGTTTTTTCTTTGTTTTTGGATTGTTCTTCTTCAGTACCTTCCTTTTTCTCTTCTTTGTCTTCCGTCTTGCCTTTACCATTTAGTGCATCAAGTTCTTCCTGTTGTTTAGCGAGAGCAAGCTTGGCATAAACATCCCCATCTTTTTTCTCAGATGCGGCAACTGTGGGAGTGGGGGTAGGGGTTACTTCTGGTTTTTTGGCATTTTTACCACCCCCATTCATCATGCCGTTGAGGACAACAAATATAACTAGGAACCCAGCACCGAATGCACCACCAATAATTCCTAATCTTGACCAGGGGGATGTGACAAAATCGTGTTTAGTTTGTATTAATGCGGGGTCTTCTACTTCCAGTTCATCTTCTTCAGCTACCTCATATTGTGAACCCTCCAGTTCATCTTCTAAAGGTTTTATATCTTTACTCTCGATTGGTAAAAGACTATCTACGGAAGATAATTCATGCTTATTTGAAGCCTCATCTTGTAGCTGTAACATATTTGGGTATCTAATTACTAATTATTTTCTTTTTTGCCGAGATTATAATCAACAATTTGAGTAATTTCTAAACCTGGCTCTCGTACTAAATAAATTTTTTTATCAAGTTGAGTTGGCTTGGCTGGTAACTTGGGAGTATCGATAGCTTCGACAGTAATTGTTTTGTTAAAGGCGATTCCTTTACCTTGATTTTCATTTCTATCAAAGCTGACAAGCGTACCGATATAATCAACCTCCCACTTTCCATCCTTGATTTTTCTGGGTTCAGAGATATGGCGGGTGACGAGTGAGACTTGAACTTCACCGTTAAATACGCCATTTGGAACAATTTCTGCTAATTTTTTGAGGAAGTTTGCCCGAAAATCTTGATTTTCAGATAGTGCAAATGCAGCTTCCCAAGCTCTAGTCGGAATTCTTTTTCTACTATTTTTTGTTGTTTGAACATCTATTCCTTTATCAGGTTTGGTAACGTTTTCGCCATTCTCTGTTGCTTCAATTATTCCGTTCCAACCAAACATCTTAATCATGCTATCTGAGATAAAGCGTTTGATAGTTTCATCTTCGCGTTCGTTGGGAGCTGCAAATTTACCAGGTGAAATAGAGCCATCTTGGAGTTGAACAACTGTCATGCCTTGGACATGACGATTTGTACTAGAACTCATACCAATATTTACAATTTGCAATAGGATAGATAAGATAGTTCCTCCTGCTGTTATGGTGATTGCCATTGCAATAGGCGTAGAGGTAGATTGACCGTAACTGAGGAGGCGGGCTGGTTGAGATTTAGACTTAGGTTTAAGCATAATTATTTGTTAATTACAAAGAAGAATTCAGGAGTCAGAATTCACAATGGGCTACGCCCCGCTGTGCTAACAGAATTGAATTAGCATGGCTTTTTAGTAGCGTACTAACTTCCTAAAGTTGAAGTATTAATCCTGACGTGTCACCGTAATCACTGATGTGCTTTTGCCAAACTATCAAATCTTGAAATGTCTTGGCTGGCTGTCTCATTTCTTCTGAATTCTGACTAATTACTTTTTAACTTTAATTTTGGAACTAACAAATTTGGTGGCATTGACAGCAACCGTAGCAGTTGTACTTGCTCCACCAGTAGCGATTCCTGCTGCAATTTCAGATCCAAATGCTACTGTTTTACCTAATCCTGTCCAAACAGCTATTCCACCACCTGCGGCTAATGCAGATGAAAGGATAGGAGAAACCAACCCAACAAAAAGGAGAAATATCATCGGTTGGTTTTGTTCGGAATTAGCAATAAGTTGTCCGCACAAACCAATAATCATGTTGAAGCAAAGTTTTGCCATTCCAACGGTGAAATAACCAGTTAGCCAAGCGAAAATAGGTTTCGCGCCAAAGGGGAGTAGTGAACCGCCTATTGCCAATGGGCCAAGTAGGGCAGTTAAAAGCATCGTGAATTCGATACCCCACTGGTAGGCGTTATTTAGGGCGAGGAGGATGACTGCAACAAATCCGGTGATCATCGAGCCGATTGTACTGGTGATAGAATTACCAATCTTTTCGGCAATTTGACCGGGGGAGAGGTCGTTGAGCGCATCTTTGGCATCAGATAAAGCCTGAAGTGGGTTAAATTCCCAACTACCGCTATCGGGGGCTTCTCCTTTAAATAGGTCGGGTGCAGAGGTTTTGAGTTCTGCTTCTGCTTGTTGTAAGCAGGTGATTGAATCTTGCGTGTTACCAGGGATCGAGCGGCATCTTTCCATTGCTGCCCCTACTTGCTGCTGGAGGGCAATATTGCCGACTGCTCGGTTGAATGCTACTTCTAGGTTGGCTCCGGCAGCAGTAAACTCAAGAATGTCATTATTGACAGTATTAATATATCCTCGTATGGCGAGTGTTCCACTTCTGAGTAAAGTGCCATTGTTAGCTAGTAGCCCGATAACCAGGATGGGCCATATCCAACTGGAGAGAGCTTTCATATCTTCTTGATTTATCCAGTTTTTGCCTAACTCAACCATAAAAAGGGTGAGTGTGGCGATCGCAAAAAACTGACCAACTTTGCACATCGAGCCATACAAGCTGCCGTTGAGCGTTTCTTGCCAAAGTTCATTGAAACCTTCAGCTACTAGTTGCGCTCCGGCGGCGGCATTTTCTAAAATGTCTTGTCCAAAAAATGGGTCGGTTGCAATTATGAGGTGTTCTAACATAGCACTTGGTTAACAGGCGTGAAGGTTTGGTCATCTCAATTGCAGAGATGACCGATTGATTAAGGTGAATTATTCACCTGCTGTGGTTTTGAGACTGCTAAACCCGCTGATTTCGATGTACTGGGCGCTGATACCGTCCATCATCAGGTTTTGACGACGGCGATCGCTTGCCCCTTGCTCGGCAAGTTGACTTAGCATCAGGTTAGTTTGCTGGACATCGTGCCGTGCTTGCAATCCGTCGGTGCGGGATTGCCCCAACATTGAGACAATTTGCGAGTTTTGGGCAGCAATTACCTTGAGAATGTTTTGTG
>CAZZZY010000089.1:0-12982 GCA_964658545.1 uncultured Acetobacteraceae bacterium
TTCGAGTAGGCTAAAAAAACCTTTGGTGAGTAGCAAGCCATGTCGCAATGTGTAATTATTTTACCAGAGAAAAATTGCATCCCTAGGTGCGTTTCCTCTGGCTTGCCCTCCTTTCACGGTTCCCCTACCTCAGTAGGTCAACCACCGTGACGGAGGGAGATGATACAAAAACAATCAAAATTACTTTGGTAGCGATCGCACTCCAGCACAGTAACGGAGACAATCGTTTTCAGTTTTTCTCATAGCTGCTATACACAAACTTGGTGCAAGGGATGTAAATAAAAATAACCATCAGGTTAATGACTTATGAGTTTGTTTACATCAAGCTTGAGATAAATTGTATATTCGACATGAATTAAACCATGCCCAAAATGGAGCGCTCAATTAGATTTCATATCTGTCTTACACCTGGAGAAAAAGAACAGGTGAGGCAAATGGCAGATGAAAACAATCTGAGTATGGCAGAACTGTTTCGTTCCAAGACCCTGAAAAACCAATTGCCCCGGCGTGTAACTAAGGTAGCAGGTCAGACTTACTGGCAGTTGGGGCAAATTGGCAATAACCTCAACCAAATAGCTAAAGCAATCAATACTTCAGTACTAATGGGAGAACCAGTTGTTGTAGATAGAGCATTGTTAAAACAACTTAGAGATATAGTAAAGCAAGTGCGACGAGAGATTACCGAAATCGATTTAATCAGCGATTTACAAGATGAAACGTGATCGGCAAGCAGATCAAAGGCAGAAGTTTTCGGGGAGTACTAAACTACCTCTTTGGCAAAGAAGGAGCTAAACAAATTGGTGGGAACATGGAAGGACGCAACCCGCGAGAACTGGCGGCTGAGTTCAGGTTCTCCAGGCAACTAAACCCAAAAGTTAGCAGGGCTGTTTATCATGCTTCCCTCAGCTTGCCTCACAAAGAAAGTTTGGATGATGAGACATGGCATGAAATTGCCCAAAAATATCTCCAAGAAATGGGTTTTGACATGAATCAATATATGGTAGTGCGTCATGTAGATCGAGAACATGACCATGCCCACATTGTTGCCAGCCGCATTCGCTTAGATGGCACTACGGTTTCTGATAGTTGGGACTATCGCAGAAGTGAAGCGGTAATTCGCAAGTTGGAGCAGGAATACAATTTGCAATCGGTGCAACCAAGCTGGGAAAAGGACAGTCGCAGTCCAACTACTGGGGAACGTAGGCAACTTGCCAGAACTGGAGAGGAAAGCGTTAGAGTGAGACTTCAGCGATCGCTCGACCAAGCAACCCACGACCATCCCACTATGCCAGAGTTAATAGAGCGAGCGCAACAACAAGGTGTTAATGTCCGCGTTGGTTATACTCGCACAGGCATTGTCAAAGGTATTAGTTACCAACTTGATGGTGTGGCTTTTAGTGGTACGCATCTGGGTAAAGCATATACTTTTCCTGGTTTACAAAAGCATCGTGGTGTAAACTACAGTCCCAAGCGAGATGACAAACGTATCCAGAAACTCATGGAGCAAGCTGTTGAAAATCCTACACCAGCAGTACCTCCAAAACAGGATGACAAACATATCCAGAAACTCATGGAGCAAACTGTTGAAAATACCACGCCAGCAGTTACTCAAACAAACCCTTTGCCTACACGAGAACCAACAAACTGGGAGCAAATACGCCTAAACTTAAGCCAGCAGTACAATTTACCCAATTCTCTGCTCACAGAACTGTATGAAAAGGGTTGGCTCTATGCAAGTCAAACAGGTCAAGCAATATTTGTGGAACGTACACTCAATGATCTTCCAACTCTTGCCAAGCAGCTAGAACCAGCAGGTAACTTCACCGCCATTACTCTCAACTCTGAAGCTACGAAAAATGGTAGTTTTTGGATTGCTACAGATGCCACAGTAGAAAGAGCAGTGCTACTAAGTGACCCGATTGAAGTTCTCTCTGTCATTGCCTTAGAATCAACTGTTGACAAAGAAAAGCGCAAACCGACATTGTATTGGAGTGTAGGCGATAGCGAGCAAATACCTTTAGAATTTTTGCGAGCGATCGATACAGTAGTCATCGCTTTTAAAGATAATGAGAAAGTTGAGGACTTGATAGCTGAGATACTGGCTGAACTACCCCAAGCCAAACAAGTTTCTCCCGGTGAAGCTGGTTGGAATGGGATGCTAACTAACAATCACTTGCAACCCAACCAAAGGCGAATCCCAGAGCTTCAAGGTTGGGAACTTTGATATCAGTTATCATTAAAAGAAACACCATCCCATCGACTAAGGAACAGCCAGCACCCGCAGGTACTCTCCTACAAATCTTGGCACAGTTGTTGTGGCAATTGTTTCATCACACGGACAAAAGGAGCCACATCATCCAAACCCTGCGCCACAATCAGAGCGCCTTGAATGGCAATAGCAGCATCTTCCCCACGCTCATGAGCCAGCGTCTCATCTAATCCGGCTACCCTCAAAACAGTTGCTATTTCATCAATCCAGGTTCGTAATAGTGTTTGCACCTTGGTATGAAAGATATCTCGTGCTGACCCCATCAACAAGATGGCACACATACAGGGTTGTTGTCCGCCTTCATATAGCTCGTTAATCTGCTCACACATCTTAGTCAACCGAGTGAGCGCATCCCCTCCACCGCGAAGTATCTGTAAAATGTGTTCCTCCAACCAACATTCCATAAAATCCAACACCGCCGTCACCATTTCATCCTTCCCACCGGGGAAGTGATGGTAGAGACTGGCTTTCCCCAAACCTGTCGCTTGTGAAATTTTCGATAAAGTCGCCCCATCGTAACCATACTGTCGAAACAGTTGTAGCAAGCAGGGAATATAAGTATCTTTTGCCATTTACAGAAATTGAAATCTCATCTCTTGACATTATACCGAACGATTGGTACAGTTATTTTGTACCGAACGCTTGGTACAAAATAACTGTACCAATTCCTTAATTTGCAGGGATGTCTATGCAGCATCTCGAATCGCAAGAGGTGTCAGTTGACAACGGGAGAAATCAACTTGCCGTGACTATCTCTGATTGCTGTCGTTCTTATTCCCGTTAGACCGCTAATTTTTAACCTAACAGTGCTTCTTTTTACAGAATATTGAGGATTAACCAATGATTAAGCTTTATGGTCACGAACTCTCTGGTAACAGCTATAAGGTCAAGCTTTTGCTATCACTATTGGGCATTGAATATGAATGGATTAAGGTCGATTTGCTGAAGGGGGAACACAAAGCCTCTGAATTTCAGTCGCTTAATCCCTTCGGTCAAGTTCCCGTATTAGTGGATGGCGACACAATTATAAAAGACGCACAGGCAATTTTGGTTTATTTGGCTCGTTTTTATGGTGGTGAACAATGGTTGCCACTGGATGCTGTCTCACTTAGTCAGGTTGTACGTTGGCTATCTACAACTGCGGGTGAAGTGCGTCAGGGGCCAGAATCGGCTCGTTTGTACTATCTGTTTAATGCCACCAGTATTGATATTGACAGAGCTAACCAAAAAGCAGAGTTTATTCTTACACAACTTAACCAACATTTGCGCGATCGCCAATGGTTAGAGTTCGAGCGGATAACTATTGCAGATATAGCAGTATTCCCCTATGTTGCCTTAGCACCAGATGGCAAAATTGCTCTTGACTCTTATCCTCATATTCTGGCATGGATTGAGCGAGTTAAGACCCTTCCCGGTTTTATAGGAATGCAAGGAATTGCAGCACCTACCTTGGTATAGGCAAATAACACCCAGTTTAGATGGAGAAGGTAGAGAGTCAGAGGAATTTTTCCCTTCTCTGCTCCCCTGTCTTTTCTCTATCTTCCCCTGTTTTTAGATATGTAAAAATAAAGAGTTATATGCCACGTAAATTTACGCAAATTGCTTTCACGCCTGCTGTCAAAGTTGCTCAAGAACAACGTGGCTCACGGCAGACCTATGCTCGATTTGAGCAAAATGGGCCTTCTAACGATACCATCACACCAGAAATTGAGGAATTTATCGCCCAAATGGATGGTTTTTATTTAGGAACCGTCGGTTCTAATGGTTATCCCTACATTCAATTTCGTGGTGGACAACCTGGGTTTTTGAAAGCTATAGATGAAAAAACTTTAGGATTTGCTGACTTCAAAGGCAATGTTCAATATGTTACCGTTGGTAATCTTGACGAAAATGACAAAGCTTTTTTGTTTTTGATGGATTATCGCCATCGCCGACGGTTGAAAATTTGGGGGCGGGCTATGTATGTAGAAGATGATAGCGAACTAATTGAAAGCCTGAAACTTCCTAACTATGAAGCAGAAGTGGAACGAGTGATTCTGTTTCACATTGAAGCTTGGAATTGGAACTGTCCACAGCACATTCCTATTCGCTATTCTGAACAAGAAGTGGCGGCATTGCAAGCGAGAATAACTCAACTAGAGGAACTTCTTGCTAAGAAGCAGCAAATCTAATTTTTCTGAGTGAGCCAAGCCAATCAAAGGTTTCAGGCGAAAATTTATGTAAGTCAAATGTGGAAAAGTTGGTTCTAGCGCAGCTAACGCCACTTAGAGAGGGATAAACTCTCTAGGCGTAACTGCCATGACCTTAAATCCCAGAGAAACAACGATTAAATTTCTTAGACAAATAGGCTTTACCACCGGAACCAAAATTTGGCTCAGGATTTCTTGGGACTTGCCCCCAGAAATGATACCTAAAGACTGGAATAACTACTGTCGCAATGGTCAATTTGTCTACTCCCACTACATTCTCTGCGGTAAAATCACCCAGCAAGGATTTCAACTCTACTGTTGCACTTATGGAGGTCGAGACAAACAGGGCAACACCTGCTGGCGACTGACACCTAAACGCTATGCTGATGGTTGGGCATTGGTATTTAAAATGTCATATCTTGGTGCTACAGTCAGCTTTTACCCCAACCAACCAGACAAGGGCATCAGCAATCAGCACGTTAGTCAATGCCAATGTTTATTCTACGAAATTGATGATTTGGCATTGAATGAGCAGCGACAAGCTGTAGATCGCTTAAAGGACGAAATCAACTTGGAACCCGCCGCCGTAGTTTATACAGGTGGGAAATCCCTGCACGTTTACTTTAAATGCAGCCATTTCTTGAATCCTGCTGAATGGCTGTACCTCAATCGCCAACTGACGATTATCCAAAACGCAGATCCAGCTATTTGCAACTTAGCTCGTTCCATGAGACTGCCAGGTATGCTTCGCAGACGGGTGGTGGATGGAATATTGAGTGCAACTATACCCATTACCCTAGAGCATTGGTCAAACTGTCAGTACAACCTGGAAGAACTAGAAACCGCATTTGATTCTACAGCCTTATTTCCCTACGAACTTTCTGAGCAACGTTGGCGCAAGTGGGTGCAGCTTCTCACAAAAGCGAAAAGTGGAGAAGTTATCGACCCACAAACAGCGTTACTGCAACCTTCTGTGACTGTCCCTCGCTCAACCTTGCATTGCCGACGAGGGACAGTCACACAGGCTACAACCAGAGATAATCGCTCATCTCTTAAACAACTACGCGCTAGCGGAGTGTCTGTTCCTTTGTCTATTTGTTTAACTTTTAGCGATGCCTTCGGCGGGCTACGCCTACGCACTTTACTAACTTATGGCGAATTTGAGGGAAACAGAAACAATTCTGGATATAAATTAGCTCGTAACCTACTGGGTACATCTAATTTACTCACTAGAAACCGAATCGCTTATTATCCCCAACCACGCCAACTATTTGACCGATATTGCGTTCGCCCCTGGCGTTGGCGGAGCCATCGCTGTAAACCTCCACTTGAACCAGCTGAGGCGGATATAATTTGGCACAGTGCGAATAAAACAACAGCCTTTGCCAGTCGAGACTTTGGCTCAATTGTCGTGAGCATTCGTGAGTGGAAGTCACACCGCAAATCAAAAAAACAATGTGTAAGAAAACCAAAAAGATTAGTTAACGCGAGGTTGACAAAATCGATGTAATACCCTCCCAATTCTTTACCCATAATTTACCGTGTACACATATCTTTGTACAGGATTAAAACGGTGTGGGACAACTCTCAAATACTTGTGTGTACACGGTAGCCCTATTATGGGGAGACTATATGACTATTAAAAGTACTATCTCTAGTTTTACTTTCCCATTTTTGGTAAATAAGACTGACGATAATTGTTCTTAGCCATCAGCCTAGCCTCACGCTTTGTCCACTGTTTTTGTAAAGGGACATCAGCCAATCTTTGCAATAATATGAATACACTATCATCTCCAGTCAACCGAGCGATGATTTGAGCGATCGCCTTACAACAACTCCAAGGATGACGTACCACCTGAACTTCTGCAAATCTTACCACACCCCAATTGCGCTCCAAGAAAAAACGGTTACGGATTTTATCGTCATCAACATCAATGCAGTGGTGAGGTTTACCTGTATCTCCAGCATAAGGTTCATCAATCTCAATATCGAGAGCTAACCCAGAAGATTGATGGTAAAGGATAAAATCGGCTGAGTAACGTCGAGACGAACCAGGAATTTCAAATTCCACCGCTTGACAGATAAGATTCTCTAGAAACGCACACAGTAAATGGCGAAAAAATTGCTTTTCACTGACACCTTGCTTGGCCGTACCATTTACATTTGGTAATTGAACGCATCCTTGCAACGAAGCTTTCAGATGCTCCCGTGCTTGATAAGCGTTAGTAAACCGTCTTGCTAGTGGTGGATAAAGGATAACCGGATAGTAGCTAGTAGACATTAGTAGTTATCGGGCTGCTCGCGTCTAACGCTTTTTATTCGCAAGTATCAACCTTAATTGTAATCAAAAAAACTTATTTAAGGCACTGACCAAGTGCATAATAATATCATTCCCCCACCGACAAAAACCAATGAACCTTCCTCAGTAAATTGCCGAATATTCCAGCATCTAACCCCAGTCAACCTAATGACCAAAATCCTCGATTAATGGAGATACCCATGAAAGAATTAATGAAACAGCCTTCATCTTGGCTACCAAATGGAATAAAACTTAATCTTTCCGATCAGTTTCGTCCTTTTTCTTTTACTGAAGAATTACAAATACGTTTAGAGGAACTATTAGAAAAAAATAAAGAAAACTTACTCAATCCAGATGAACAAGCAGAATTAGCTGGGTTATTAGAATTAGAAAAAATCTTCAGTTTTATCAACGCTAAACTTGCTTCTTAATTGTGGTTATCAACAATTTTGTTCGCTTAAATGTCCGTAAAAGGGCAAAATACTTGTGTGAATATTGTCACTCTCCAGAACGCTCAAATGCAACACCCTTTACCATTGATCACATTATTCCTCAATCTTTAGGAGGATCAGACGATCTCAATAATTTGGCTTTAGCTTGTCATCGTTGTAATCAAAGGCGGTATAATTTTACAACTGGGATTGATCCAGAAACACAAACAGAAGTTCCATTATTTAATCCGAGAAATCAAAATTGGTCAGAGCATTTTATCTGGACAAAAAATGGGTTAAATATCATTGGAACAACTCCTATAGGTCGTGCAACTTGCAGTCGTTTTGATTTTAATGATCAAAACCATGATGATGGGTTTATTCTAAATTCTCGTCAACTTTGGTTAACAGCAGGTTGGCATCCACCTATTGATGATCTACGTCAATAATAATAAAAGAATATCCATCTTAATGAACACTAATAAATTAAACTTTTTAGGGTATTTGTGTGAGGGTTTGGAATCCTAGCCATTGACAGATAAACTTGCTGCGGTTGCTCTCCAGACGCGCTATCGCGCCACGGTTTCTAGCATTAAGCAAGCAACATTTATGCAAACACTGACAACTTCACTTGACTCAACTACTGCTGCTCATCAAAATCTTCAACCTCCACAAAAGGTCACTTTAAACTTATCTCTCAATACTAATTTAGATTCAGGCACTATAGCTATCTTAGAACAGATTGAAGCTGAATATGAATACTACCAAGCTTGTGAGGAGTGGTAATCATGAATTTAGCACTCGCTCAACAATCCTTAGCAGGACTTTCCCAAACTGCTGCTCATCTCTGGGAACAGCTAACCAATTGCCAGACTCCTGAAGAAGAAGCTGCTATAATCACCGCTATTTGGGAAACTCAGGAAGTTCAGGAAGAAGTTGTTGATATCCAAGCAGAACTGGCATTACAACTGGATGCTGAAATAGCGGCTATTAAGCAACGACTAGAACATCTAAAAGCTGTACATCAATCAGCACTGTTAAGACTAGAACGCTGGCGACAAAAATTAGATGAAACTATTTTAGAACAAACCGCCGCAGGAATTCTACCTGAGCAAATGATTGGTAATTCACTTCGCATCACAATTCAAGAAAATCCGCCAAATTGTGAGGTGCTGATAGATGCAGAACAATTGTCTCCAAAATACCGCAGAGAAAAGACTGTTTACTCAGCAGACAAGAAAGCTATCATTGCTGCTTGGAAGAAAGGTATTCCTGTAGATGGCACTCACATCCAGCGTAAGCGCCGAGTTATTTATGCTTTGACAGCAACGGCAATTCACGACTTCAAAGACTCTCTTTTAACTTAACAATAGCTTTAACTAATTTATCAGCCAACAGCAGTAATTTTACTGTTTTGTTGGCTGCTACTTATAACTCTTTTTTGACATTTAAGTAGGTTGGCACTATGAAAGTGAAATGTGTTCAAACGTAATTGAATTAAGCCTGGTTTCTAAAATAAATAGTGTTTCATCTGTTTCTCTAACTGCTCATTTTTAGCCAACTAAACACCTGAGCAACAGTTAACTCCAAGTCTATCCCGGCTAACACTGGCAAACGCTCATCACCCTGCAAAAGTTCTGGTTGTTGATTTGGACGGAAAACCAAAATGGAACGATCTTCTGGGTCTATTAACCAACCTAATTGGCAACCATGATCTAAGCAATAGAGAATATTGCCTGTAACTCGATTTGAACTTTGTTCAGGAGAAAGAATTTCAATTGTCCAGTCTGGAGGAAGCAGAAAATCGTTGGGTGCTTCCCCATCAGTAGCAAAGGGAATACGCGACCAGTTGAAAACCGCTACATCAGGTACTACTGAGCGGATACCAAAACTACAGCGCAGTTCTGGAAAGGCATAAGCAATATGCACGCTTTCGGCAACATCATTAATACTGTTGCATAGCCTTAACTGTAATCGGCTATGCTTCCCTTTTGGCATTGGCTTCTGAATAATCTCACCATTAATGTAAACGCTTGCAGGCTTTGTTTCTGGTAGCTTGAGAAACTCCTCCAGAGTCAGGGATTGGGTAATTACCGTAGACATGGCTCAGTCGAGAAAAGCAAAGAGGATATGTTTTAGTCTAGCAGTACCTACTCTCAAAAACAGTTTCTACTTCTGGCTACCGCCATAACCGCTTGCACACCACTTAACAAGGCCAAAAAAGCTATGACTACAAAATGGCTAACACCAGAACAGGCCATTGTCAAAGCCAATCTCACTGTTACATCTGAAACCTTAAAATCTTACATTTCAGAACAACAGGGAAAAACCACTGTTGAAGAACAGTTCCAAGCTTTAGGATTGCTATTTGACAGGGAACGCTTGCGTGCAGGTAAACCTAACTTTTTGCAACTTTTAGAACCAGTAAGTGATGCAAATAGCTACGCCGAAGATGAAATCGACTCTCATGAGTTAGACGACGATGACATAGAAACATCTGCTACCAACAAGGTAAATCAACTAGAACCATTTATTTTCGAGCAATGCAAAGTTCAAATCGTTATCACTTTACTACCTACACAGCAAATAGGAGATAGACCTGTAATGATTGCTGCCAGCAGTCACGGTGATTTCCCTGTAGTTACCATGCTCAAACAAGAAGAACTCGGTGATTTACCACCTGCAATTGTTCAACTACTGGACGAACTGAAAGCCGATTTTCCTAATCGCCAAATTCGCCGGAATATAGCCCAGACTAAAGTTGTCAAAACCAATAAACCGCCCACTGCCCAGACTCCAGTTCGCACTGAAACTGCTAGCTCAGATACTACCAAACCAGTAAGTAATACTACGCAAATTTCACTGTTTTAAATGCCATGACTACTACAAATACCAACAAATTACTTGTTATCTACGAAGGTCAACAACACTGGATTCCAGAAGCGATCGCCTTTGATGACCAATTACTACGCGATGCCTTCACTCCTCTTTGCGCTGAACTGGCAAACGCAGACATTGAGCGGAAACCAGGAGAACCCATTCACATCATCAAGAAGCCCGGTAAAAAAGGTGCTTCTTCTGTAGATTCCTTGATAGTGGCTCCTGAAGAAATTAACCCCGCAGTCCAAATGTGCTACCAAATGCGTCAACGTCAGGTCATCACTGGAATTGACTGGCAAAATGCAGGACAGCTATCAGTCCAGATTGAAGAAGCGATCGCAGCTGGAACAGAATTTTCTCAGTCACTCAACCAAACCCTAAAATCCCTAACAGCCTGCACTCCTACATCTAGCGTTATCCCTGAAGGTTTTTGAGCGCTGATAAAAGGAGTTGGAAATTGACTTGAGGGGTAAATTATTGTCCAAATGACAGCAATTTGCATTTCGGCTGAAGTAGACCCCACACCGTACCTGCATCTCTTCTTTAATTCCAATCCCCATAATAACGAGTTGCACTAAAATATGTCTCACCTCGTACCCCACAGTATGGCAGAGGCAATTTATAGTCTTTATCAGTGCCAATTTACCTTAGATGCCATAGAATCACTCGATTATCTGGAAACCCAACTCAACATTTACTCCTTACTAGCACTGTATCAGCACTACTTCCCTACCGAATGGAAAGCCAGCCAAGCCACTATTTACCCACCTACAGATGTAGATTGCCATAGTCCCAGAGAACTGGAATTCATTGTACTGATTTACACTCATCTGTTTCCGTTATCTCACTGGACTGTAGAAACAGCCTATGAACAAAGATTGCATAGCATTCCTATTACCCCAATGGGTATTGACTGGACAATGGATGGAGAAATTGAACATCTCAAAGATGGTTGGCAACTACTTTTACCTTTTAGCCATGACAGTCGCCGTTGGCTCGATGACATACACCCAGAAGGTAGCGATTGGTTTGATAGTGAATTTGGAATTTATGAAATTACCTACACTGACATCGTTCACCCAGACAAAATTGACCACAAAAAACTGAAACGCCAGTGTCATCACTTAGATAATCCTTTAAAGTTTCTACCTTTAACTTTAAAGCTGCTAGACCATGAAACTAAAAATCTTTGGTTGGACGAGTACGCAGACGATTATTACTACCAACCTGACCGCACCTTTTTACCTTGGTCAAAAGCATCTATTGATTTACTGACCAGAAAATGGCAGCAAGCAAACCGAATGCTGAACTGTGCAGCCAACTTAATTGATTGGCTAGAAGCAGACTTAAAACCTCATGCTCAAATCCTACTAAAACTATGGAAACAAGCATTGAAACCACGTTAATCGACGTTACATCGACACCAATTCTATCCAGCGAAATTCTACGAGCAATTTTGGCAGACCCTCCCCGAAAATCTCCAGTAATTCAAGCAGAATTGCTGTTTTTGGATGGTATTTATATCTTCCACCACCGAGACAAAGAAATTGCCGATGCTCATATTTACAAATGTATCTCACCGGCAGCCCTGAGAATTGCTTTCAGCAATGAACCCATTGATACTGGTTGGATGGAACCAGGAATTGTGCGTTGGGGTACGAGCAGTACAGACACATATTTGGTAAAATTTATACCACCAGCCACTCATACAATCAATTGCGATGAACTTGGTTCTTTAACCGTTCCGCTACCTGCAATGGTGTTTGTGGGGAAGGGATTAAAGTATTGGATTTGGGCAATTCAAGAACAGGAGTTTACTCCTCAAGTAGAAGCTTTTCATGTGCCACTACCCAATGTCTACAATTCTGGACAGGTGTGTTGGGGAGTGAACGAACCACCTGCTGCTAATGGTCTATCAATTAACCATGCTTGGAATTTGTTTATCTCCAGTATTTTCACTAACCACTTAACAATAAGTAAATCACAAAAATACCGCAAGGATGTTCGCCAGCAACTTCTAAAACTGCACAAAAGATGTAGACGTTCAACCTATCCTGTATCTGACCTTGTGCCTATCGGCAATCAGAAAAGTGTCGCTATGCTTGTACAGGAAATCCTCGATGAACCCATTGCTTGAAGGCATTATTGGTTACAAACTTGTCACAACTTCATCTCTGCCAACACACACCAGCAGTGGACTAGAGTACCTTTATGCCGGAAATGGCATCTTTGCTAGAGCCATTCGTCCTGGCATAGAGGTATTAATGCCTATTTGCTTGTGTTCCCAAACTATCAAAGGGCTACCTCACCTAACACCTTATCTCAAAGTCACTCCCTTAATTCCCAAACCGCTACTACTGGAAATGTGGCGGTCGAGTTATCAAGCTGGCAATCAATTTCATGAAATTCTCTTTCACCTCCACAATACTGATGCAGGCTGGGATTTACAAGTCCCAGAGCAAATTCAAACTCCAACTAGCTGCCAGCCAACTAATTCTGGCAGTGACTCTTCCCACCAGAAAGCGGCTGTAGACATCCATTCCCACGGTTCCTTACCTGCCTTTTTCTCTACCACTGATAATGCTGACGAATCTGGCTTTCGCATCTATGGGGTACTAGGTAGAGTTAATACACTGAAACCAGAGATTAAAATCCGGGTTGGACTGTTTCGCCACTGTTGGGATGTACCTGCTAGAGCAGTGTTTGACATTGACCCAGACTTTTTTATGGTTGATGTCTCGCTTTCATCTGGGTGCAAATTTTACAGTACCGATGTAATGCCTGTAAATGTGATGGAGAAGCTATGGAGGTGAATTTCAATTTAGCAAATGTCTATTCCCTCACAGATACTTATATCAAATTTAACGAACTTTGGGGGTTTAAGTCCCCTGCCTCTATAGGCAGCGCGTTTTGT
>CAZZZY010000090.1:0-12963 GCA_964658545.1 uncultured Acetobacteraceae bacterium
TAATATCCGGTGGGCGTACAGATACAGGTAAGCCAATTTTGGCAAATGACCCCCATTTAGGTGTGCAAATACCCTCTATCTGGTATGAAGTTGGTTTGCACTGTACATCTAAGAGTGCAGAATGTCCATACAACGTTACAGGCTTTTCCTTTGCGGGAATGATTGGAGTAATTATCGGTCATAGCGATCGCATTGCCTGGGGTGTTACCAATGTACAATCTGATGTAATGGATTTATACATTGAGAAAATCAATCCCAAGAACCCCAATCAGTATGAGGTAAATGGTAAATGGGTTGATATGAAACTCGTGCAAGAGACGATTCAAGTCGCGGGAAGTCAGCCGATTGTGCAAACGGTGCGCTATACCCGGCATGGGCCGATTCTCTCTGATGTTTCACCCAATTTGAAGGAGTTCCAGCCAAGTCAGCCCTTAGAAATCCCCCAAAACTACGCCGTAGCCCTGCGCTGGACAGCCCTAGAACCTTCCAAACTAGCCTATGCCATTCCTCTAATCAATCGTGCCCAAAACTGGCAAGAATTCCGCACTGCTGCCAGGAATTATGATGTTCCCGCTCAAAACTTGGTTTACGCTGACGTTGATGGCAATATTGGCTACCAGATGCCTGGTAAATTCCCCATCCGAGCCAAGGGAAATGGGCGTTATCCTGTTCCTGGTTGGACGGATGAATATGAATGGCAAGGCTATATTGACTTTGAGCAGTTACCCAAAACTTTCAATCCATCTCAAGGTTATATTGCTACTGCCAATAATTTAGTTATGCGTAAATATCCTTATCTAATTACCACAGACTGGGTTTATGGGTATCGGGCAAAGCGCATTGTTGAAATGATTTCACAACAAACCGAACCGATTTCTCTAGAAGATGTGCAGCAGATACAGGGTGACTCGCGCAATCTCAATGCCCAAACATTAGTACCGCTACTGCAATCTATCACAGTTGATACCCCCCGCTTGCAAGCAGCCCAAAAACTTCTCCGAGATTGGAATTTGCAGTTAGAAATGACATCACCTGCTGCTGCCTTGTTTGAAGTATTTTGGAAACACTTGCTAGCAGATACGTTTCACGATCAATTGACTGAAAGATACTTTCCCAATGGGGGCGATCGCTGGTATGCTGTGGTAGCAAATTTGGTAAAACAGCCCAATAGTTCTTGGTGGGATAATCGCAACACCCCAAAAGTTGAGAACCGCGACCAAATTTTGCGGCAATCCTTGAAAGAAGCCGTGGATGAACTAGAACGGATTCAAAGCAAAGACCCGAAAAACTGGAATTGGGGCAAACTACATACTGTGACTTTTCGTAATGCCACCTTGGGTAAATCTGGGGTTGCACCGATTGAGGCTTTATTTAATCGTGGTGCATTTGCTACGGCTGGTAACGGCGAAACAGTGAATGCTAACCGATGGAGAGCAAATAAATCCTTTGAAGTGACTGATATTCCTTCCCTGCGAATGATTGTAGATTTGGGAAGTTTGGATCATTCGGTAGCAATTCACACTCCTGGACAATCAGGCCATGCTTTCCATACCCACTACAACGATATGGTTGACTCTTGGCGCAATATTGAATACCATCCTATGCTGTCGGAACACAAGAATGTTACAGCTAGTACTGCTGCGACATTGAAGTTAGTTCCAAAATTGGGAGAGTCAAGCGGAACGTGACTATAGATTGATAAAAAGAATCTACCAGCAGCACAGGGCTTTTTGGTATCTCTGAAAAAAAGTGCTAATCAAGAAAGTTCAATAGTCAACGAAAATTAATAGCTACTGTTCTGGTAAATAATCGCTTCTGCATGGAATCTTTGTAAAAAAAATAGCAGTTAAACAGTCGGTCGAGAACCACCGAAAACAGCAAAGCTAAAATTTTTGTACCAGCAATCGACATTTTTAAAGCCAGCCGCTTCTAGCCAACGAAGTTGAATATCAAGGGTTGTCATGCGATCGTATTCCATACGTTTTTGTGCTGCTTTGAGATCCTCTTCTGAGATGCCCTTAGCGCGGATAGAATCTAACCAGTGTTGGCGATATAGTTCTTCTAAATCAGGGGTTTTACCGAGAACTTGGTCGGCATTGACAAATATCCCCCCAGGATGTAAGGCATCATAAATCTGTTGATAAAGAAGTTCTTTGTCCAAATCTGACAGATGATGAATAGATAAAGCAGAGATTATCAGGTCGTAGGAATCACCTAAACCAGTCTTAAGGTAGTCACCAACTAAGATTTTGGGAGATTTACCCATCTTGCTAAATCTAAACTTAGCTTTCTCTAACATCTCAGGGGCCAAATCCAGTAAGGTGAACTCTGCATTGGGGAAGACGGACTGAACCATACCGGAGTAAAGTCCTGTACCAGCACCCAAATCTAGAACTTTAAGCGGTGCAGTGCAATCGCCTGGTATAATTTCAACGGCTGTTTTGTAAAAGTCATCAAAACAGGGAATTAGAATCCGACGTAAGTTGTCGTAATCTCCTGCGGCAGAATTAAAAGCTTCTTGAATATTCATTTTTTAATTTTTAATATTGGTAGAACTTTCTGTTTTAACAACTCAATTAAAGCTGGTTCCATGTACTCATATTCATCTGGTATATCTAAACAGATAATTTTTTTATCTTTAAGAAAGGGCTGAAAATTTTTTGATAGCTTGTTTTTATGGGATTTTTCCATCACAAAGATTATATCAGCCCATGCGATCGCTTCTGTTGATAATGGTACTTCGGCATAGCGGTCTAAACCTGCCGAGTCTGTTTCAAGTCCTTCATATTCCGAAAATACAGCTTCGGCGGTGGGGCTTCGCAATTTATTCTGGCTACAGATAAATAAAAGCTTTTTCATTAACTTAGTATCCAGGGTAAGCGCATCTTGTCAATAAAGCAATACAGTTCAGTTAAGCATTTCTTCCTTCTCTTTGCGTCCTACCCTGCGGTCAGGCACTCTGTGTCTATGCGTCCAACTCTTGGAGACGCTGCGCGTTGGCGGTACCCTGCGGGTACTCCGTTGGAGAACTCGTAGAGTAGCCGCTTTGCGTCTACATTAAAAAAATCGACTTTAACAAAGAGTTTTAGCCTTAACCCAAGCGTATTGGGATTAATTCAGAGGAAATTACTTAAAGAAGACTAGATTTCTGTGTTTCACATACGTCAAATCCACTAGAAATTTTAATTTTTTTGCTCCTCCAAGCTTTGAAAATAGCAAACTTGATTCAAGAACTGGCTTATACACCAAATATTTATACTATCTTAATACGCTTCTAAGTATATACATGGAGATTTTTGATGACTTGATTATCCCTAAACTCTTTATTGTGAATAGCTTATCTCCATCTTAAAATTTATTGCCTCAATACATTGTTTCTGTAAAAATTATTATTATGCACTACACAAACATCGGACTGATATGCCACGCTATGAATATCAAATGCTTAAAGGAATAAATCAATGTCTACTCTACAAAAACTATCATTAGCTTTGGTTGGAACAGCAGTTGTTTTCATGAGTGCTAACCCAGCTAGCGCTGTCGTCACCGCAGCTAGCCCTGTCACCCTGACTAAAGGAGGTTCCGTACTTACAGTAGACGGTCAAGAAACTAATGTTCAAGGAGCTACAACAATCAACTTCAATAGTTTAGGGAAACCAATCGATCCAACCGGATTTGCTACTTTCTCTGGACCCAATCAAGTTGTCAATGGGAGTGTAGACAATCAATATGCTGCCCCCTACAAAGATAGTGGCAACTACCTAGCAGTTGGGACAACTGGTAGTGAAACTATTAGCTTTGCTGACCCTATTAGTTACTTTGGCTTCTACTGGGGGTCAGTAGACTCATATAACTCTGTGGCTGTCTATAACGGAAGTCAACTACTAGCAACATTTACGGGTGGAGATGTTCCAGGCGCTACAGCCGATGGCACTCAGAGTGGTGATGCAAATAATGTCTATGTTAATTTGTTAGCAAATCTTGGCACAGGAGAGACTTTTACTTCAATAGTTTTAAGTTCAACCCAGCCTGCATTTGAAGTTGGTAACTTTAGCTACAAAGTAGCTAATGTCCCTGAACCTACTGCAACATTGGGCTTGCTAGCATTCGGTGTTGTCAGTGCTGGTTCATTGATGAAACGGAAATCAAAGTTAGCTTAAAATAACCGGAGTTCGACGTAAGAGGTTTATCAACGAAATAATAGGGGTTTTAGCCTTTGGCTCTCTACAGGAAATAAAGGCTTCCAGATTATATCGCAATCCGCTTGGGTTAAGCATTTCTTTCTTATCTTTGCGTTCTACCCTGCGGGAAGCCGCTTTGCGTCTATCCGGTATCCTGCGGGTACTCCGTTGGAGAACTCTTAGAGTAGCCACTCCGCGTCTACGTTAAAAAAATTGACTTGGGCAAAGAGTTTTAGCCTTAACTGAACTGTATTGGTCAATAAAGACCCAATTCATCGCATTAAGCCCCATTTATTGATAATAAAAATGATATGCGTCAAATAGTGCTAGATGCAAAAAAAATATGCTATTCGGCATCTAATGGTATTTTCGCTTTTTGAAACACCTGCTCAACAGTAAATTCCAGTCCCTCGAATAGGGAATCTGTGAGTAATTCTTCTCCCATGTAAGTTTGTGGTGCTGCATCTGGATAAAAAACAGTAATACTTCTAGCTTTACTATCTAATACCCACACCCGCAGCACCTTAGCATCCAAATAGTTTTTGGCTTTAGCTGCCATTTGTCCAAAAGTTTGTCCGGGCGAAATAATCTCAATCACCAAATCAGGAGGAACAGGACAAGCTTCGTTTTCATCCCAGTTGGCTGGTAAACGTTCATAAGAAATGTACACAATATCTGGAATTGGTATCCAATCTCGCCCCCGACGGGTTAATGCAATAGCCCATTCCGGGCAAACTTCTCCTTTCCCCTCGCACGATTGCTCAATCAAATTGAGAAGGACACGGGTAAGTTTTGCGTGAAAAAATTTTGGTGACATTTTAGGAATTGCTTGACCATCAACAAGTTCATAAGTTATGTCTCCTTCGCCTGGTGGGAGATTTAGGAACTCTTGCAAAGTTAATTGATTTTTGCCTTGGAGTATCATGGCTCAATAATTCGTAATTCGTAATTTAATTCTGACTCCTAAATTCTTCTTCAAATTTTTCACATTCCCCGCAACACTTGCCGAATGCTATCTGATGGCACTTCATCGGTAACTGTAACTACACCAATCTGCGTTGGTAAAACAAATCGCACTTTTCCCGCTTTGACTTTTTTATCTAACTGCAACGCCTCAATAATTGCTTCAATATCCACCCCAGATGGTAACTGAGTCGGTAAACCCGTTTTTTGAATTAAAGCATTTTGGCGTTCCGCGTCTTCCTTTTGCCACAGTCCCAAATCCACAGCAATTTGACCGGCTGCTACCATGCCAATAGCTACCGCTTCACCATGATTCACTAGACGATAACCAGTCAAGCTTTCCACTGCATGACCGATAGTATGTCCATAGTTGAGAATTGCCCGCAATCCGCCTTCTTTCTCATCTTTGCCAACAACGTCAGCTTTAGCTTGACAAGAGCGCGTTAGTATGGTACGTACTAACTCAGGTTTTACATAGCGGAGTTGGTCGAGGCGTTTACTTGCTTCCAACTGGGCAAACAATTCGGCATCCCAAATGACACCATACTTAATAACTTCTGCCATTCCTGCCCGAAACTCGCGCATAGGAAGGGTTTTCAACACATCTGGGTCAATTAAGACCAGACGCGGCTGATGGAATGCCCCAATCAAGTTTTTACCGTGAGGATGATTTACGCCAGTTTTGCCACCAATTGCCGAATCTACCATCGCCAAAAGAGTTGTAGGCACTTGGACAACATGAATGCCGCGCAGCCAGGTTGCGGCTGCAAAGCCAGTCATATCGCCAATCACACCTCCGCCCAAAGCCACCATAGTAGCAGAACGTTCTAGGCGGTTTTCTAAAGCGATATCATAGAGTTTTTGGATAGAATTGAGGGTTTTGTAGCGTTCCCCAGGTGGTAGGGTGCAGCTAGCAACTTCAAATCCAGCAGATGTCAGGGATGTAATTGCTCTTTCGCCAAAATGCTTAAAAATCGTCGGATTAGAAACCAGCAATACCTTCTTGCCTAGCTTCAGACTGGCCATCTGTTGACCCAGTTGATCTAAACTCGAAGGTGCGATCGCAATCTCATAAGACTGCTCTGGTAAATTTACATTAATTACAGAAGTCATTGCTCAACCCCAAACAAGCGCCCGTGGGCTGTATTCTATCGCAATCTGGGAAATGGGAATTGGGAGTTGGGCATTAGTTGTTGGGCATGGGGCAATTTCCAATGCCCAACAACTAATGATTCAATAGATTTAGAACGTATTGTGGAGAAAAATAAATGTTTGCAATTGCAGCTTACATTGGCTTTTTAGCTTTGTTCTTTGGTTTGTCTGTCGGTCTGCTATTTGGTCTGCGGACTGCGAAGATAATTTAAACAAGACTCTTGCGGGGTGGGCAGCTTTCGACTAAGCGCTCACGCCGAAGTCGAAAGCTGCCCTAAGTTTATCCATTGGTAACAAGTTAAGCTTGCATGGTAGTTGTCAAGGGGGTTCCAGAAAATGCCTTAAAGAAAAATTGGTCGGAGCCTCGCTGTTAGGACTAGCCCTTTCAAGGTGGATAAAAATTTTGCTTAAAAAATCCCTTTATGATCTCTTATCTCTGTGTCGTACCAGTTACTACAAGTCGGGGAACCCGCCCAATGCACTGGCTTCTCTGTGCCTCTGCGGTTAAATAAATTACTTTTGAACCGCAGAGGCGCAGAGAACACAGAGAGGAAAAAGAAATTTTTCGAGTCACCTTGAAAGGGCTAGTCTTATTGAAGACCAGATCGGTAGGCTGACAGCGATCGCAACAATAATCGCAGGTCTAACACCAGCTATTCAAGGCATACCAAACGCGATCGCAAATTTTTTTTCGTGGCTGATAATATCACTGAATTAGGGCTCAATAGAAATTCCATTGCAGGCAATTTAACCAGGGCTTATGCAGGGCTATTTCATTCTCATTTAGCCCGCCTCAGAATAAATTCTGAGTCTAATAGCGAAAGTCGTCTAAAGACGACTGAGAAAAGATTATAGTCCGTTTTAACGGACTTTAGCTATTAGCCCCGAACTTTAGTTCTGGGCGGTTTATGTCTAGAACGAAATAGCCCTGGGGCTTATGCCTGTTTTATTAATAACTCTACTCGTGAGATTACCTTGATTTTAAGTAATTCCAGTAATGGAGCTATTAATAAAGGAATTATTCTCAAGCCTGGAGGAAGTTATGAAATCAACGGGCCTAATCTTTAGCAACGTAAGGTTAGCGCAATTGATAATTTAAAAGATAAGTTAAAGTGTCAACGTCGATATTGAAGTCGTAGCAACTCGTTCTTTGGGAATACGTTCTGCAAACCAAACTATTAGCTGGCAGGGTGCAATCCGCAAGTCTAGATAAAATTTAGGAAGATTTTTTCCCATCTGAAACCATTTGCGACAGAATATAAGCTGCAAAATCTAGTAACTGATCTAGCAAAAAGCCAATGATACCGATGTAGAGGATCACCTGGATTATGTAATCGGCATTGCCAGCTTTATAAGCATTCCAAAGGGTAAACCCAAGTCCTTTTGGTCCTATCAACATTTCTATAGCAATAACTATAAACCAGGCTACCCAAATGCTAACTTTCAAGGCATGAAATATATGAAATATAGCAACTCTAAAGTTATTATTCTGTCTATGAAAATGTCGCATTCCTATTGCGGTATTAATAATCATTGTCCAGAGAGTTCCGATAAAAACTACTATAATAGCAGCAGATTCATTCTCTTTAAACACTATTAAGGCAATAGGTAGTAAAGCTATAGGAGGGATGCTATGTGGTATCTGAAATATCAACCTAAATAGCTGATAAATCATGCTATTCATGCCTATTAGATATCCGATAAAACTACCCAATACGGCGGCTGGAATATAACCCACAAACAACTGTTGCAGGCTAGCTAAAATGTCTAAAAACATATATTTTCTCCGCCTCAGTTCTCATAGAAAACATTTAGAAAATACTGCGGCAACAACACCAAATAGCGAAGAGAAAAAAGTGTCCAATTACACATTTTCTTTGAAGACTGCAAGATTTTTGATATCTTCTTCTCGTTGATGATTAATCAAAATAACTTAAGTATTATTACGACGTGTTAGCAATAATACAAAGAAGAGTTAAAGCTTGACTTTAGTAAACTTTATCAGAAAAATAAATCATGATTAGTAAATTAAATACAATTTCCAGATTTTACTTGCTTGATGATTGTACTAATTTGTGTAACCGTGAATTACCTTCGCTTGGGCTTAAGTTGATACCAATAGACATCTGGTAAAAAATAATGTAGAGACGTAGCACTGCTACATCTCTACAAGATTTGTGGCTAACGTATATTCGATTTTTGGAAAGGTAATGCCAAGATTTTGCCTATGCTATGACTCATCACTCCTGAACTTGCTTGTACCAGTGCCTTTGCAATTATTTCCCTAAATTTCGCTTCATTTGTTCTAACTCATCTTGAGTTTCCCAGCTACGGAACTTCTCTTCTAAGTCATCAAACCCACCAGAATAACTACTAGTTTGATTTGACCAGCCATTAGTTTCAAAACGCTGCTGAGTTTGCGTTTTAGCACGGGCTGTCTGTGCAACGGATGCTTTAGCTTGCACCTCTTGTCGGCGTTGCTGAATTTTTAGTAGTAGTTCCTGAGATTGGTTAATGCGTTCTTTCAGCCCTTGCATCTGTCCCCAGAGCTGATTTCCTTCGCGCAACAGGGCTGCTTCTCGCTCAAGAGCCGCAGTCGCTAAATCTTCTCTACCAGCATTTTTGGCTTTTTGAACCCGGATATGCCACCGTTGAATTTCTTGAGCGGTGGAGAGAATATCTTCTTGCGATCGCTTCTCTTGTAATTGTAAATCTGCGATCAGCTTTAATGTGTCTTCCTCTTGCTCACGCAGCTGTTCTAGCAGCGCCTCTAACTCCAAATGTGGATTGTTACGCAAGAATTCTTCTAAACGGTTTTCTAAAAACCGACTCAAATCATCAAATAAGCCCACTGCTAGAACTCCAGAGATCGGGTGCGTGACTATTTTATTGTAGTAGTCAGCTGGACTTCTGGGTGTTAGTTAGATTTCAGAATTGGGAAGAATGTATTTGGTGAAACTACGCAAACAACGCTGACTTACAAAATAAGGCTTTAATTCAGTATGAGTTCAGATTTTCAACCGCCACCTAAGAACTTGTCTATACTAGCTTCTGTAGGAGGAGTAGTTACGGCTGTAATCGCGATCGCAATTTTAAATGGTTTTTCTAAGCACCTTTCCAAGACTTCTATAGAAAAATCTGAAATTTCAACATCCGAAACTGCTTCACACCATTTAGTACAACCAAATAAACCCCAAAACTCTATCCCTGGTGCTAAAGCAGCTGAAATAGTTGCCAGCCTTGATGCTAGATCTGTAGTTTTGCCAGGTCAAGCTATTCCTAAGAACGAACTAACAGTAGCCATAATTCCATACATTGCTCCGGGAGTTGGAAAACTGACCCCAGAGGAAACGACAACTGCACGTATTGCTTGGTCATACTTCCAGCGCAACTGGAATGATGAAACTGGTTTGGTAAATTCCGTTGATGGCTTTGCCTCTGTCAGTATGTGGGATCAGACCGCAGCGATCGCAGCTTTAGTCGGTGCTAGAGAACTCAATATCGTCCCTGCGGCTGAATTTGAAGCCAAAATGAACAAAATGTTAAAAACACTGGCATCGATGCCTTTATACAAAGGTGAACTACCCAACAAGGTCTATAATACCAAAACCCTCATACCCGTCAATTATGGACAACTAGAAAAACGCGAAGAAATTGGTTGGTCAGCCATCGATTTGGGGAGGATGGCAATCTGGTTAAAGATTGTCGGGGCTAAGTATCCAAAAATGCGATCGCTTTCTACAGAGGTTTGGCAACATTGGCAAGTCAAGCGTCTTACCAAAAATGGTCAAATGTATGGTACTGCTGTCATTCAAGGTAAAGAACAATACAACCAAGAAGGTCGCTTGGGCTATGAGAATTATGCTGCTTATGGTCTGAAACTTTGGGGCTTGGATGTTAAGCAAGCCTTAGATTATCAGTCCCATGCTGCCTTTGTCGATCTGTATGGACAGGGAATTCCTTACGATCAACGTGATTATAAAAACTCTGGAGCCAATAACTACGTTCTTAGCGAACCCTATATTTTAGATGGTATAGAAACTGGGTTTCAAGCTTTGCCTAAAGTCTATGCCGATCGGATTTTAGCTGCTCAAGCAGCGCGTTATGAAGCGACAAAACAATTAACTGCCCTCACCGAAGACAACTTAGATCGTCCTCCATACTTTGTTTACAGCAGCCTGTTTGTCAACGGAGAACCTTGGTCAACCATCGCAGATACCAGAGAACAGCACAACGATTTACGATTTCTCAGTGCAAAGGCTGCGATCGGCTGGCACGTACTTTACAATACTACTTACACTAGGCAGTTATTTGATTTTGTCCAAGCTAACCTTAACTCTAAAGATGGTTGGTACAACGGCTTTTATGAGTCTCTGCGTCAACCGAATAAAACTCTCACCGCCAATAATAATGGCGTGATTTTAGAAAGCTTGCTGTATAAACAAGTTGGACAACCACTTACCCTTTGGGCAGGAGTTAAATAATTCGTAATTCGTAATATGATACTTTGACCGAGCAAGCCTCAGTCTAAAAAGGTGGCTTTGGGAGATTCTAAATTCTCAAAAAACATTTCGTTTCTAGTAGTCTGTCAAGGAAACTTTGCATGGTGGTCAGCAGAGGTCTGGGGAAAGGACTTGTATAGGCCTCTCCCCTGCTCCCCTCCTGCCTACGACAAAGCATTAGTCTCAGAATCTAAGCTGAATCGGCTTAACAGGGTAATGGAAGATTTCGTTAGCAGCGATCGCACTGGGGAAACATTATTTATCGATGTAGCCAGAAGCAATAATTGAAGGGTTTTAGACCCAATTTTCTGATAAAAGTCTCTTAACAAAATCCCCAGTGACTTAACTGTTCAGAAACTCACCAAAAACTGCTAGCGTCAAACAAAGGATAAAATATCGTTGTGGACTTTCGAGCTTGAAAACCCGTTCTAATTACTGGCAACTACTGCCTTATATCCGACTCCAGTGGAAAACCATCGCCAAGGGACTTATTGGGATCTTGGGATACGTACTGGCGACATTAGTGCTGATCAATCTCGCCGGGAAATTGGCAATTCCCTTTGCACAAGGTAATGTAGTAGCGATCGCTCAAATAACTGGCAGCTGTGCCTTAGTCTTTCTTGTCAGAGGCTTGTTTCAGTCTATACAAGATATGTACATGGCAAAAGCTTCTTTGAGAGTTGCTTTTTATCTCCGCCAGCAAGTGTACGCCCATCTGCAAAAGCTAAATCTCAGCTATTTTGAAACCGCAAAAGCAGGTGATTTATCTTACCGCCTCACAGAAGATGTTGACCGCGTTGGCGAAGTGGTAAATAAAGGATTTCACGACTTTATCCCCTGCATTTTGCAGTTGCTGGCAATTCCGATTTACATGATTTACCTGAATTGGCAACTGACACTAGCAACAGTGATAGTTGCGCCCCTGATGGGTATTTTAGTCGGCTGGTTTGGTGAACGGTTACGCAAGTATTCCTTAAAAAGTCAAAATCGCGTGTCGGGTTTATCAGCTATCCTCGCGGAAGTTTTCAACGGTATTCGTTTGGTACAGGCTTTTGCTGCCGAAAATTACGAAATCGCCCGCTTTGGCCATGAAGCAGAACGCAGTCTCAAAGCCAAATACTCAGCCGAACGCCTGAAAGCGATTCAGATTCCCATCGTGGGATTTTTAGAAGCCTTAAGTGCGTTATCGTTACTGATTGTGGGAGCATGGCAAATTTCCCAAGGTAACTTGACAGTGGCCAATTTTTTCAGTTATCTGGCGGCGGCGGCGCTATTAATTGATCCCATTGGTCATACTACTAATAACTACAACGAATTTAAGCAGGGTGAAGCATCTGTTGACCGCGTTTTTGAATTGATGGCAATTCAACCAACAGTGATCGAAAAAATAAATGCGATCGCTCTCCCTCCAGTCAATGGCAAAGTAGAATATCGTCATATTTCCTTCGCCTATAAGCCAGGTGAACCCGTATTAAAAGATATAAGTTTATTGGTATCACCAGGTGAAGCGATCGCTCTTGTGGGTGCTTCTGGTGCTGGTAAAACCACATTTGTCAACCTCCTCCCCCGTTTTTACGACCCGGAAGTTGGTCAAATATTCATTGACGATGTTGATATTCGGGATGTGAAGCTACATAGTCTGCGGCGACAAATTGGGATTGTTCCTCAAGAAACCATCATGTTTTCGGGGACAATTGCCCAAAATATTGCCTTTGGACAAAAAGTTTTTGATATGGAAGCAGTTAAAGAGGCGGCAAAAATTGCTAATGCTCATCAGTTTATTAGCCAACTGCCAGAAAGTTATCAGACTTGGGTGGGTGAACGTGGGGTAAACTTATCAGGGGGACAAAGACAAAGAATTGCGATCGCTCGTGCTGTTCTCCTCGATCCCCAAATCTTGATTCTTGATGAGGCGACATCAGCATTAGATTCTGAGTCAGAAGCACTGGTACAGGAAGCACTAGAAAGACTGATGCAAAAACGCACAGTCTTTATTATTGCTCACCGTTTATCAACTGTGAGACGGTGCGATCGTATTTTAGTTCTCGAACAGGGTCAAATTGTCGAATCGGGAACCCATGAAGAATTATTAGCCTTAGAGCATCGCTATGCGCGGTTTTATGGCCAGCAGTTTAGTTAGAGGGGGGAAGTGGGGCAGAGAGAGG
>CAZZZY010000091.1:0-1439 GCA_964658545.1 uncultured Acetobacteraceae bacterium
ATAGCCAAACTCTAGTTTATTTACATTAGCCCTTAATGGGACATACAGAAAAATTCCCCCAAATACCTGTAAAGGGGATTCCTGTAGACTTATTATCTATGATTTCCGCAACCAAGCAGACTTCTGTTATTCGTTGTGTTCCCATGCCTAAAAAGAGTAGGCATACACACTCCATTTGAGTAAGAGTTTTTATTAATAGACTTGCTTCCCAGGTCAGCTTACAAGTATCTATGTAAGCTGGGAAAATTCCTATGAAATAACAGCTAATTTAATAAACTTTCCTGGAGTCAAATTAAGAACATTTATCAATCAAGCTGAGTTTTGATATATATCTTTGTGGCTTGACGAAGTTCAGAGCCTTCAAACTTTGTGATATCTGCATCTACTATTACCGTAGATATTGCACTATGATCTGTTTCCTGTCTGGTTCATATCTACTATCTCCAATGAGGCAAATGTACTATGGAATTTATGTCGCAAATTTCCAATTTTAAAATAATCCCTTATATCATCCTCTTAATCAGCATTTTATTTAGTATTTCTGGGCAATTGCTGATGAAACATACCATGAGTCATACAGGTGAGGGACTATTTACTTGGGTGTTTATTCAAGAATTAGCATTAGCTGTTAGTGTTTATTGCTTGGGAATAGTAAATTGGATAGTGGCTCTGCGATATGTAAAACTAAGTATTGCTTATCCACTGACTAGTTTAAATTATGTTGGGATACTTTTGGGATCATACTACTTTTTTAAGGAAGTGATTACGCTAACTCGAATAACAGGAGTCATCACTATTTTTCTGGGTGTTCTTTTAGTGGCTATTCCCCTGAAAAAATCTATATAAGATTATAGTAAATTCCACCTAAACTCTGGAAAGATGAACATCATTACTTGGCTAATTTTAATGCTTGTAGTTTTATTCGGAACAGCCGCTAACGTATCACTAAAGTATGGATTTTACATTTCTAACCGTACCGAAGGAACAAGCACATCTATTCTAAATCTGTTACTATCTCGTTATTTTTGGATTTGGTTTATCTGCTATACATTTATGATTATATTGTGGCTTTATGTATTGCAGACAATTCCTCTGAGTCAAGCATTTCCAGTTCTAGGATTAATGTATGCACTTGTGCCCATTGCTTCTCACTATCTTCTAAAAGAGCAGCTTCTATTTAGCCAGTGGTTAGGAATTTCCATTATCGTAACTGGCGTAGCTCTGGTTGTAAATTAATAGCTAAAGTCAACATAGAACGAAGTTATTAATATTAAAAACCTCTGAAGATGAATCTCAAAAAACATCTCTACAAAAATCTAAATTCAATTAATTTATGAACATAGGTATTGTTGGCGGAGGTATCACTGGGCTAGTATTAGCCCAACGTCTTGCACGTCAAGGACACATAGTAACTGTCTACGATAGCAATAAGCAGCTTG
>CAZZZY010000091.1:1449-12886 GCA_964658545.1 uncultured Acetobacteraceae bacterium
TGGACTTACCACCTATCATGATTATGGGTTATTTACCTGGGATCGCTTTTATCACGTTATCCTACCTTCTGATACTCATTTAATCAATTTTATCAGAGATATTGGTCTGGGAGAGAAACTGCGTTGGCATCGAAGTTTAACAGGTTTCTATGACAATAAAAAACTTTATTCTATCAGTAACACCATAGAATTTATCCGCTTTCCTCTGTTTGGACTTATCGGGAAAATTAGATTAGCTTTCACTCTCTTGTATGGTTCCCGTCTTAATAATTGGCGGCGCTTAGAGAAGATTTTAGTGGAAGAATGGCTATTGAAACTCGGTGGAAAAAGCACATACGAAAAGCTCTGGAAACCCTTACTTCTATCGAAATTAGGAGAGAACTATAAGCGAATATCAGCAGTTTTTATCTGGGCTTATATCAAACGACTATTTTCAGCACGGGATTCTTCATTAAATAAAGAACAACTTGGTTATATCTCAGGTGGTTATAAAACTGTTTTTGACCATATAGAAAAATTAATTTACGCGGCTGGAGGTCATATTCGCAGAGGTGTTGCAGTAGAATATATCGCACCTCATTCAGGGGGTGGAATGTGGGTTGAATCTCAGGGTAAAAAAGAACATTTTGATAAAGTCATTTTCACGGGGCCAGTTAATATTTTGCAACAGGTTGCTGCTAATGAACTGGTGAAAGTTTCAGCCACTGGTGAAACAGTAGAATACCTGGGCGTAATCTGCATGGTACTGATTACTCGCAAGGCTCTAGTTCCTTATTACGTCGTAAATATTGCCGATAAAAATATTCCCTTTACCGGAGTCATCGGTATGAGCAACTTAGTTTCTTTGCAGGAAACAGCAGGATATCACATGACATTCCTACCAAAATATATCCTTTCCACTGACCCGTTGTTAAAACAGTCAGATGATGAATTGCGCCAAGTATTTTTCCAGGGTATACGTTTGATGTTTCCAGAACTCAAAGCAGATGACATTGTAGCAGCACACATCAATCGAGCTATTAAAGTACAGCCGCTACAAGTTTTAAATTATTCAAGTCTGGTTCCAAAAGTGAGTACTGAAAACGATGATTTTTTCGTCGTCAATACCTCGCAGTTGGTCAATGATAGCGTCAACAACAATGCTGTTGTGCGACAGGTCGATGAATTTCTCAAGAAATCAACATTCCTGAATTCTTGAAACTTAAGTAATTGTATTTTATTTGAAAAATCACCCGAGGTTTTTATGAGTCTTTTTGTTCTTTTACCCGCATACAACGAGCAAGAATCAATTCGCCCCTTGTTCAAAAGGTTTCAGACATTGCAGCAAATCTCTAATATGGAGATAAAATTGATTCTTGTTGATGATGGTAGTAGTGATGCAACTGCTCAGACTGCTTTAAAAGAATCTCAATCACTAGGGGTATTACTTAAATTAGTCCAACATCCCCAAAATGCTGGTTTAGGTGAGGCCATTAAAACAGGTTTTAGGACTTTCTTAGAAATTTCTAAAGAAGGCGATTTTTTAGCTGCGATGGATTGCGACAACACTCAACCACCAGAACTGTTAATAAAAATGTATGACACCATGATAGCTGGTAGCTATGATATTGCGATCGCATCTAGATACCGAAAAGGCTCTAAAGTCATAGGCTTATCAAAATTTAGAGAGACAATGAGTTACGGGGCTAGCTGGCTGTTTAGAATTGCTGCCCGGTTACCAGGTGTAAAAGATTATACCTGTGGCTACAGACTGTATAACCGTACTTTCCTCACTAAACTGGATATGTATTATGGGGACAATCTATTTACTGAAAGTGGATTTGCTTGCATGATAGATTTACTGCTGAAAGCCCAAGTACTCAAACCAAAAATCGTAGAAATTCCAATGGTTTTGAGATACGACCAAAAGCCGACTGCTAGCAAAATGAAAATTCTGAAAACTATTACTCGAATCCTGAAGCTCCTGTTTAAGAATCTATCATCCACAGGACAAACTTCTAATTTAGGTCAGACTTTCAATGAGCAAGAAACAGTAAGAGTTCCATTGAAAATGGGAAATCGGAAATAAACCCCATTGTCGCCAAAGGAAACCTGGATTCTACATGATAGCGATCGCTATCATAAGGCGTTACTGACAAGATTTCACTGACCTTGAAGGGAGAAAATGAGTTTTCCAGGTGAGGAAACCCCTACTACTTAATTGCCGACTCTGGCTTTAACTCATTTGTTAGACTGAACACACCAGGATTTTTCAGTCAAATCTCTGAATTACGCCAGCAGACGAGGCTACCCATGCTTACAAGTACGCTACTTCTCTCAAATCAACTTCCCACCCTCCAATATTCTTCCACACCAGAGCGTTTCGATGAAACCTGGGAAGCCCCCCTGGCTACCCTGCTGGGACTAGGACGCGCCGCCGGTGCTGACTTCATCGAATTATTTTTAGAACGTCGCAACTATATTAGTTGTCTCGCAGAAGACGATTCCATCACGAGTATTTCACCAAGTCTGTCTACAGGCGCGGGAGTCAGAGTATTTCGTGGTAAAGCCGATTGCTATGTCAGCACCAATGACCTTTCATTTTCTGGTTTGAAAGCAGCTTTAGAAAAAGGTCTGTCTATCTTGGGATTGCAATTACCCACTCCAAAAGCTTTCATCCCAGAAATCAACTTAGAACTACTGAGAGATTACGCCACCAAAAGGGGTAAAGATTTATGGCTACCAGTATGTAGCTCCATCCGCGAAATGGGAGAAGTCCTCCTTGAGGGGACTGCCAACCTGAAGCAAAAAGCTAGCCACGTCCAATCGCGCCGGGCTACATATTTCCGGGATTGGCAAGAAGTCTTAATCGCCGCCAGCGATGGTACTTTTGCTCGTGATATTCGCCTCACCCAATCAGTAGGATTTAACCTGTTGTGTGCTGATGGTGCTAATCGTACCTCAATTGGCGATCGCGCGGGTAATACTAGCGATGCTAATTTCTTAAGAACTTGGGATTCCCAACAAGCCGCCGAGAAAATAGCCGAATCTGCTGGAAAAATGCTCTATGCCGATTACGTAGAATCAGGTACTTACCCGATTATTATGGCCAATCACTTTGGTGGCGTAATCTTCCACGAAGCCTGTGGACACCTGCTAGAAACCACTCAAATTGAACGCAATACCACTCCCTTTGCTGACAAAAAAGGCGAAAAAATTGCCCACGAAAGCTTGACAGCCTGGGATGAAGGGCGGTCTGAAAATGCCTTCGGAACAATTGATATGGATGACGAAGGTATGCCTGCTCAAAGAACCTTATTAATTGAAAAAGGCGTTCTCAAAAACTTCTTAGCAGATAGAACAGGTTCTGCACGCACCGGACACCCCAGAACTGGAAGTGGCCGTCGCCAAAATTATACCTTTGCTGCTGCTAGCCGGATGCGTAATACTTATATTGATTCTGGCGAATATAGCAATGATGATTTATTTGCCTCTATTGATAAAGGTATTTACTGTAAAAAGATGGGTGGGGGTAGTGTTGGTGCTACAGGTCAATTTAACTTTAGTGTTGATGAAGCTTATTTGATTGAAAATGGCAAAATCACCAAACCGTTAAAAGGAGCAATTTTGATTGGTGAAGCCAAGGAAATTATGAACAAAATTTCCATGTGTTCCCAAGATTTGGAAATTGCACCAGGTTTTTGTGGCTCTGTGAGTGGCAGTATTTACACCACAGTAGGACAACCCCACATCAAAGTTGATTCTATTACCCTCGGTGGACGATAAGAATTTTAGATTTTAGATTTTGGATTTTGGATTGCAATATTCAAAGTCCAAAATCTTATATTCAAAAGAGAATCGCTTCCAATCTAAACTCTAGAATCCCAAATCCAAAATTGACTATGCCAAATATCAATGAGATTGCAAATTCTGCCAAGGACAATGCTAATAAGCTTGGTATTAAGAAATTCGACATTTATGGCTCAACAGTAGATGATACTAGCGTGCAAGTAGACCAAGGTGAGCCAAAACAAGTCAAAGCCTCAAATCGCTCTGGTGTTACTGTTCGTGTCTGGAATGAAGATAATACAATGGGTGTCACCAGCACCACAGATGTCGATTCCAAGGGACTGGAACTAGCTTTGAAAACTGCTTACGAAGCTAGTTTTTTTGGTGTTAAAGAAAATGTTCCTGATTTTAGTCCCGCAGCTACTGTTCCTATTCCAAATAAACATCAGGATAAGACACCCCAAGCACCTGTTGCTGAACTCATAGAAAAATTGTTGGTAGCTGAAAAAGAATTAATGGCAGCGCATCCCGCAATTAAAGGTGTGCCTTATAATGGGTTATCGCAAAGAGATATTGACAGATTTTATCTCAATAGCGACGGCGCAGTGAGAACTGAATCTCACTCATTAGCATCAGTTTATCTTTACAGTAAAACTGAAGAAGAAGGAAAAAAACCTCGCAGTGCAGGTGCTTATAGAATCAACCAAAGTTTAGATAATCTAGACATCAATGGTTGCATCAAAGAAACCGCCGATAAAACTATCAGCCACTTGAACTACGAAAAAATCAAGACTGGTAAATATCGAGTTGTTTTCTCAGCCGAAGCCTTCTTAAGTCTGTTGGGTGCTTTTTCTAACTTGTTCAACGCCCAAAGTATTTTGGATAATCAAAGCTTATCTACTCCTGATGATTTAGGTAAGCAAATTGCTTCTCCTCTGCTGTCAGTTTTTGATGATGCACTGCACCCAGCTAACGTAGGGGCAGAAAGTTTCGATGGTGAAGGAACTCCGACTCGTCAGATTTCGCTAATTGAAAATGGCGTTTTAACAAGTTTTCTCCACAGTGCAGGCACTGCCAAAAGGTTGAACGCGCAGCCCACAGGGAATGCTAGTATTGGTGCTAAAGTCAGCGTTAGTCCCAATTTTTATCACGTTTTTACAACAGCAACTCCTGAAGAAGAGTTAAGTTTAGAAACTGCTGAAAATGTGATTTTTATCGATGATTTACAAGCTCTCCATGCTGGAGTTAAATCCTTGCAAGGTTCCTTTTCTCTGCCGTTTGATGGTTGGCTTGTTAATAAGGGTGTCAGGACGAGTATTGAGTCTGCAACAGTTGCTGGTGATTTTTTGGAACTCTTAAAGTCAATTATTTATGTAGAAAAAGAGGTGGAGTTAACGCCAGGAGGAGTTTGCCCGAAAATCTGGGTTAATGAACTGTCAATTACTGGTGAGTAAAATTTAGAATGTGCAGAGTTAGGAGTTGAATATAACTCTGAGTTTTCACCTTATGTGGAAAAGCTAACGATTAACCTAACCCCCTAACCCCCTTCCCGACACGGGAAGGGGGAAAATTCAAAACCTCTCTTCCTTTTAGGAAGAGAGAAATAGAAGTGAGGTTTTCCAGATGACCTGAATTGTCAGGACTTCTACAGTTGAAACAAACTATAGTTCACAGTTTATTGATATTTTTGAAATTACCGGCTCTCAGTTTAATTTCATAAAGTCCTAGCAAACCAGCTGCTACTAGCAAAGGTAAGAAATAATAGACTCCCCGATAAGCCAGCATTGAACCCAAAATAGCCGCCGCCGAAACTTTTGAGGAGAGAATCAGCAAAATTACAGTTTCAAATACTCCTAACCCTCCGGGGACGTTACTGACAACTCCTGCAAACATCGCTAGTAAGTAGATACCCAGAAAGTCCAGATAAGACATAGATGTATTAGTAGGAAGCAGAACATAAAGAACTGCTGCGGCCAAAATCCAATCAAAACCAGAAATTGCTATTTGAAGCAGAGATATTTTAAAAGAAGGAAATCGAAATTCTTGTCCACGAATTATTAACGGTTGTTTAACAACAATACTTCCTAGCAAATAACCAGCGACCAATAGCAGAAAAATCACGCCGATGGGACGCACAGTGGCAAAAGGTAAATGTAGTTGAGTGGGAATTTCGAGGGGATTGATCAGGAATAAGCAACCTGCAACAGCAAACATCCCCAACCAAAAGGTAAAATTGGCGAAAGCAATTACTTGAGCGATCGCTACTGCTGATACTCCCCAATTAGAGTAAAATCGATAACGGATAGCACTGCCAGTCACCAAGGCGAAACCTATGGTATTACTAAACGCAGAGCTAATAAAGCTGGTTAAAGCAATCTTGTTCCAGTTTAGGGAACGATTAATGTAGCTAAAACCTAAGATATCGTACCCAATCATCACTAGATAGCCCAAAGCTGTCAGCCAAATTGCCCAACTTAAGCGACTTTTGGGAATAGCAGCTAGAGAGTTGAGGATATCACGATAATTATACTCGTGCAGTTCTTTAGCGATCGCCCACAGGGAAAGGGCCAACAGCGACAAGCCGAACAGTGTGCTGAAATTCAGTTGTAGCTTTTTAAGCATCGTGAAGAAATGTTATCCTAACTCTTGACCATGCCAATTTTAGATTTTAGACTTGGGATTTTTTGGGTTCATACCTCGTCCCTAGTGGAGCGAGTGCGGTCTTCTCCCAAAGGGAGAGGCTAACGCCAAGGGGCCTCCCCAAGTAGAGCAACTCGCGTGGCGGAACAAATCCCAAATTCTCAATTTAACTTATAACTTATAACAAGTCGCAAAGTTTCCATCCTGTTGACACAATATTGACAAATTTCTTCCGTAAACTTGATGATTCTTAGCACCGACTACCCCATGTCCAATGCTCTTCAAAAATGAACTACAAACAATCTAAAATTCTCTTACTAGTTTCAGTATTAACCCTAACTGGCTGTAATTTCTTTTCCAGTGTCGTAGCAAAACCACCACAACAGCAGGATTTACAAACAACGCCTTCTGTTCTTCCAACCCAGTCTAATACTGGCAACTCAGCTACTCTCCTCACCTATAAAATTGAAACCTACAATAGCAAAGTAATGGGTGCAAGTCGCACTTATGGCGTTTCTTTACCCCCTGGCTATGAGCAAAATCCAAAACAAAGCTATCCTGTAATCTTTCTCCTCCACGGCGGACATGGCACCCCCGCTGATTGGTTTATTCAAAACAAGGGACAAGCTCTCAAGACTGTGGAACAACTTTATAGTACAGGTAAGTTGCCACCCAGCATCATCATCACACCAGATGGCAACGACAAACGTGGCTCTAGTCCCTACTGGGACCCTCAATATATTGATGGCCCTAACGGTAAAGTCTCCACAGCTGTGGGTAATGAGTTAGTAAAAGTTGTGCAAAACCGTTATCGTACACTAAGGAGTCCAGATTTTTGGGCTATGGGTGGTTTATCTTCTGGTGGTTGGGGAGCAATGAATGTGGGATTACACAACCTGGATCATTTCTCGATTTTATTTAGTCATAGTGGTTATTTTAACGATAAAAGTGGCCCGAAAAACAGCCCAATAACTTATATCAAAAGCATTCCCACACCCGCTAAAAAAAGGTTGCGAATCTACTTAGATTCTGGTGTATCCGATATTGAAGAAATCAACGCAGCCAAAAACTTTTCTCAAGTATTAAATAACCTAAAAATCTATAATTCGTTTCGTCAGTTTCCTGGTAGTCACACTTGGCAATACTGGCGGGAACATTTAGCCGATTCTTTGACATTTGTGGGTGAGCAATTTAAATCTGCTGAAATAGCATATGGAGATAGGGCGACTAATCTAGGTATTAATCATAATAAAAATACTCAAAATCACTAGCAATTGCTGGGGAAAATCTCAGTAGATAGAGTGCGTTACGCTACTATCTGGGAATGTTAAAAGCCAAGGCTAACAGACCCTACCTGTATTGCAAAAATCAAATATGAGTCTTATATTTTGCAAACCCGTTGATGTTTAAACATCTGTGTGGAAACTTCTGCTGCAAAATAGCAGCAGATTAACTATAGTAAGTTCTAAATAGAGGTGATTTTTTTAAACCTTAAAAGAATATGAAGATTTCTAAATTTTTAATTAGTTTGGTGGGAGCGATCGCACTCCTCACCTCCGTTGGTTATTATTATGTATTCGTATTAGGTGCGCCACAACTAGACCCGCCCCAAGAAAAGGCAGATACTGGGCTAAAGTTTCAATTAGCAACTTTCAACTCCCAAGCTATGGGCACAGTCCGCAACTACGGCGTGATTTTGCCCCCTGGTTATAACAAAAACAAGCAAAAGCGCTACCCAGTGATATTTTTACTACACGGTGGTCACGATGATGCCCGTGCTTATGCTGATAAATACGCAGTCTTAGAAATACTGCATGAACTGTATCAAAATGGAAAATTACCGCCATCGATTGTGATTACACCTGATTGTAACGATAATCGCGGTTCCAGTCCTTTATATGACCCCGATTACTTTGATGGGCCGAATGGTAAAATGGGGACTTTGATTGGAACAGAATTAGTGCAAGTTGTCAAGTCACGCTACCGCACTTTAGAAGATCCCCAGTTTTGGGCGTTAGGAGGTCTGTCTTCTGGGGGATGGGGGGCATTTAATATCGGGTTACGCTATCTTAACAACTTCCACATTCTGTTTAGCCATAGTGGTTACTTTACCGATACTAGCGGTTCACAGAATAGTCCCCAACAAATCGTGCAACAGCTACCACCTGAAGATAGAAAGAAATTGCGTGTTTACTTAGATGCAGGTCTGAACGATACCAATTTACTGGCTTCTACCAAAGCTTTCAACGAAACCTTAAACAAATTAGGCATTGCTCATGTATTTTATGCCTTTCCAGGCGGTCATGGTTTGTCTGGTGCAGATGTAGGCTGGAACTACTTTCACAAGCACCTTAAAGATTCGCTCTCCTATGTAGGGGAACAATTTAAAAAAGTTAAGAGTTAGGAGTTAGGAGTTAGAATTTTAAAACTGAGGTTCTCCAGTTCCCCTGGCGCTAATACTAATTAGCTGTGAGGTTGCATAGAAGCATTTGATATGCTATAGGGGCAATACCCTGCGGGAAGCCGCTCCGCGTCTACATGAATTGCCCTTACCTGAAAATCAGGATTTAGGTTAAAGTTTTGCGTAATTCCTGGTTTTGACAAAACTAAACGTATATGGATTTTATTGTGCCGACTTACTTACAGTTTATAAAACTGGTTTGTTTATTATTTTAGTCCATAAAATAAAGTGGTAGAGCCAAAACTCCCAACTTCTTACTCCCAACTTAATAATTAATACTTTTAGACTAATGACCAATAATTTAAAAACTAAGATTGGACTTTGGAGTGCAGCCTTCCTTACAGGTTTAGTCGGAGTAGTAAATTTGTTCTCAGCAGTGACACCTAACCTGTACGAGCGAAATCACTGGTTGAAGGGATTTTTACCGTTTGAAATTCGTGCCAGTGGTCATATATTTGCAGCCCTGACTGGGTTTGTTTTGCTCACGCTTGCTACTAACTTATTGCGTCGAAAAAGAATAGCCTGGTTACTGACCACTAGCTTGCTAGTGATTTCCATTTTCAGCCACTTGCTCAAGGGACTGGACTATGAAGAAAGTCTACTCTCTGGAGTTTTGCTGATGCAATTAATCTTGATGCGCCATTTTTTCACGGCGCAATCAGACCGTCCTTCGATTGCTCGGGGAGTTCGAGTGCTGATTGGTGCTTTACTATTTATCCTGGCATACGGAACTATTGGATTTTACTTGTTAGACGGCAAATTTTCGGAAAATTTTAACTGGCGTGAAGCTGTACTTCAGACTTTAGCGATGTTCTTCACAGAGGATAACTGGGGACTGCAACCAAAGAGCCGATTTGGAGAATTTTTTGCTAATTCTATCTATATCGTTGCGGCAGTTACTATTACGTATGCAATAGTAATGCTATTGCAACCTGTGTTTTTGCGTAATCTAACAACATCAAATGAGCGGCAAAGAGCTAAAGAAATTGTCGAGCAATATGGATGTTCTTCTTTAGCCGCGCTCACACTCTTGAATGATAAAAGTTATTATTTTAGTCCTTCGGGTAATAGTCTAATTGCTTATGTTCCCAAGGGACGGGGTGCGATCGCCTTAGGAGATCCTATAGGCCCCATTGAAGACCGCAAAGAGACAATTATTGCTTTCCAGCAGTTTTGCCAGCGCAATGACTGGTATCCTGGTTTTTACCAAATTTTGCCCGATGATATTGAGCTTTACAAGTCATTGGGGTTTAAGGTACTCAAGATTGGAGAAGAAGCGATCGTTGACCTAAAAAGTTTTACGTTACAAGGTAAAGCCGGTAAAAACTTTAGACCATCAATCACTCGTTTAACTAAGCTAGGATATCAAGTTGACTTTTATCAACCACCCATCACCGATGCTTTGTTGCACCGGCTCAAACCTGTGAGTGATGAATGGCTGAAGATGGTACAAGGTTCGGAAAAACACTTTTCTTTGGGTTGGTTTGACGAAGCCTACCTGCGAGAGTGCGAGATTGCTGTGATGCATAACCCCGAAGGTCAGATCAGCGCCTTTGCTAACATTGTCCGAGAATACCAACTCAACGAAGCGACTATTGACATGATGCGACACCGCCCGTCCATCGAAAATGGCACAATGGACTTTCTATTTATTTCCCTACTCCAACATTTTAAAGAGTGTGGCTACGATAGCTTTAACTTTGGTCTTTCTGCCCTTGTAGGAGTTGGAGGCAACCCAGAATCGCGCCGCTTGGAAAAAGTATTGCACTATCTTTATGAGCATTTGAATCGTTTCTACAATTTCAAGGGACTGCACGCCTATAGAGAGAAGTTCCGCCCCCGTTGGGAACCACGTTATTTGGTTTACCCCAGTATAACCGGCTTACCCGATGTAGTTGTAGCATTGATTCGCGCAGATTCAGGCGATCGCCTCTTTGATTATTTCAAACCTGGAGCGTAAATGTGGGAAAATAAACTGTTGACTCAAAAAAATCGCAAGCACAACAAATCTATACCAAGTCGCTTAAAGGTGCAAAGTTGAAAAAGCATCTATTCTGGCGCTATTCAGCCCTATGGCAGAAATCGTCGGTAACGCCATAACACCTCATTCCAGGGCAATATCTACGACAAGTTCGCCTACACAAATTGACATTTTTATGATACGATTGTACTATAAAAGTATGAATATCTGTTGAGTATGCAAGACAACATTTACCAGGTAATGCCCAAAGTTTGTAATAACTGAATATCCATGGTAGTGCCCAACTCACGATCTTAAAGCCCCTCTCCGAGACGGAGAGGGGTTGGGGAGAGGTTCATTGAACTCACGTTCCTTTAAGGAGAGAGGCTTTGAATCTTGCTCCCCAACGCTAGCAGGGAAGGGGCTGGGGGTTAGGTCTGTATTGGACTCAACCGAGAAGCGCTATAGACCAATACGCTTGGGTTAAGACTAAAACTCTGTTACCAAAGTCAATTTTTTAACGTAGACGCTTCTCTACGAGACGCTACGCGAACGGCTGACCGCAGGGTACCGCCAAGGCGCAGAGGACGCAGAGACAAGAAAGAGAT
>CAZZZY010000092.1:0-12802 GCA_964658545.1 uncultured Acetobacteraceae bacterium
GTCGATATTCTGTTTGATAAGTGCAGCTACCTCTTCAAAAACTAAATCGGCAGAATGTTTGATGGCAGGACTTAATTCCAGTCCCAAAGCCAGATTTGCAGCTTCAATTAAATAAACTGTGACATCTTCGGGAAAATCATTTTGAAAGATTTTCCGTCCGGCGGCTAAAGCATTATCCCAGCGAAAATCGTGCAAGTTATAACTAGGTTCTGGTAAAGCTTCCAGTTCTTTTCCTGGAACTTTAAACACAGCACCCGGTTCAGAACCAGTTGAACTTGCATCAATAATTACTAATTGTTTGCTACCTCTAGCTTGAAACATTACTTCCATCCCTGCGGTGCCACAGTCATAAACTCGCACATGAGGATGAGGGTTTTCAGCTAGATATTTTTGTAAGCGTTGGGCGATGATTACGCCTACTGCGTCATCACTACGATTCAGATTTCCGCAACCAATAATAGTTAGCATATTGTCGTGAAAAAGTTTTAGGATAGGTATTGCTTATTCTACATAAACCTCATTTGAACTACATCATGTTCGGTATCAACTAGAAATTTTGCTGTCACAGCATACACATCTTGATCTAGTAATAATCTCATACTCAAATAGATACTAGGCGAATGTCTTCAGCCGCTACTAGGGCGATCGCATATTGTAAGCAAGCACGAATATCCTCAATTTGTAGGTCTGGATAGTAGTCTCGGATAATTTCTTCAAATGAAAGTCCGTCATTGAGCAGTTCAAGAATACTTTGTACAGTGATACGTGTGCCTGCGATGCAAGGTTTCCCAAAATGAATGTGAGAGTTAACTACAATTCTGTCCATTTAACTATAAACTAATAATATGTTTCCTAAATTATAAAATAAGAAGTTGCACTGTATCTATAAATGCAGCGAAACTTACTTTAAAACTTAAGGTCATAGTAAAGGTATAAGATTAAGAACAACTCATTATCAAGCTTATGTTGATTGTGATTATTTCGAGTTTGTGCCATAATCTGTAAAATACGAGGCTCTGACTGATGGGACAGACAAAGCCTCTGAAAAATAATTTATCAGCAGGAAACTATAAAGCTACACCATGTTTCTTGGCAACTTCAGTCAGTTTCTCATACTGATGTTGTGATGCTTGGGTTAATATCTCTTCAGCCTGTTCTTTAGTACTTCCCTCTTTAGGAATTAAATACTTGACATAAAGAGATACAAAATCAGCCGCGATCGCTAAACCGGATAAACTATGTTTGTCAGCTTCTTTGCCAGCGATCGCAGCTACCAAACCGGCTTTAATTGGGTCTGGTTTAACTTTCATGAACTGCTCAACAAGTTTCGGAACGTAGTCTTCTGGTGGCAGATTATCTAACTTACTTCTATCGGGAGTAAAGTTACATTCTGCGGCTTTTGCCTGTTCTAAAACACACCATTCTATGAACTCTTGCAATGCTGCATCAGGAACGCGAGGGAGATAATTATGTAGCGCTAAATCAGACACAAGCTTACCTTGTAAATTTCTGTTTTCTTGAAGTGAATTAAGGCAAGCCTAACGCACTGTTTCTATAAGTTTTAGTGTGTTACGCTACGAGTTTTGAATAAAAAAATGGCATTGGGAATATGGCATTATTTTTGTAAGAAAAGCAACCAAATATGAACAACGAACCTACTTCGAGCAAATCTCAGACTTATTGGCAATGTCTAGATGCTATGATCGTTGAAGACATTGACTATCTGAATGCCCAGAAATATGAGATAATAGTTTAAATTTATCTGTTATTTGAGAGTATATGGGTAGATGGTCTGGGAACGTTATTTATAAGGGAAGGGGAGTAAGATTCAAAGCCTCTCTCCTTTTAGGAGAGAGGTTTGGAGAGAGGTCAAACTGTATTGCTTCCATTCGAGAACCGCTATATGATATGAAAACTTTTACTGCGATCGTTGAAAGAGATTCTGATACTAAGTTCTATGTTGGCTATGTCCCTGGCTTTCCTGGAGCGCATTCTCAAGGTGAAACCTTGGATGAATTGCAGGAAAATTTGCGTGAAGTTATTGAGATGCTTCTAGAGGATGAGCATCTGGTATTCGAGACAGAGTTTGTAGGTATACAACAGATTGTTATTCAGTAGACCATGAGTAATATTCCAGTCTTCAATGACTACACGGGTGACGCTCCATTTCACAAATATCACAACGAGCGGCCACGCTTCTCTGGTGCATTCAAGTATAAGTGTTTAAAAAGCTCGTGGAATTTTTACCTGATCGCGGGTTGGATTTAGTGAATCATGTGATTATGGGCTTGTTCACATTGCTTACTCTGTATGTGGATACTACTTATTGTTTCACTTCAATGCAGCTATTTGGCAACGGCAGGTATATTTTATGTCTTATGTTGTATGAATGGAGTAAGTAGACTCACAATAGCTGCTTAGGAAACTATAAACTACAAAAATTTCGGTGCGTTATCCTATGACTAACGCACCTGATAATTAAATTAAGCGCGTAAGTCCTAGAGATATTGTGATAATAGTAAGCTAATAATGTTTTTACCAGAAGGTAAGGTGATTATGGCAATCACATTAGATAAAGCTGCATCTGGGAATATGACTCTTGAGGAGTTCTTTAATTATGACGATGGTACAGATGCTCTCTATGAGTTTGAAGATGGAGAATTGCTTCTGATGACGGCCGAGAGTGAGATAAATCGACGAATTGCCATGTTTATCCTTGTCTGCTTTGTGCAACTGGGTATTCCTGCTTATCGGCTGTCGATGAAAACGGAAATTATGACTACTGGCTCACGGGTGCGCGTTCCTGATTTAGTGGTGTTTTCTGAGGAGTTGGCGACGGCGATGGAGGGGGCTAAACGATCTACGGTAATGCCAGAGATGCCACCGCCGTTATTAGTGGTTGAAGTGGTGAGTCCAAATCAGAGTAGTCGTGATTATCGCTATAAGCGATCTGAGTATGCCGCACGGGGTATTGCTGAGTATTGGATTGTTGATCCGATACAACAGCGAGTGACAGTTCTGGAATGGGTAGAGGGTTTTTATGAGGAGAAGGTGTATCTAGGAGATAGTGCGATCGCTTCGCTAGTATTTGCTGATCTAAAGTTGACTGCTGTTCAAGTTTTGCAGTGCCATTAAGCAGGACTCAATGTGGGTTGTGGTAGATGATCTGATATTTTGAGACTTAAGCAGTGCGAAAACGCGCTAACTCTTCACCTGTCTTAGCATCATGGGCGTGAACTGTACACACCAAACAAGAATCAAACGATCGCGCCACATGACCAACTTCCACCGGATCGCTAGAATCGTAAATGGGTGTGCCAATTAACGCTTCTTCAATGGGGCCGCGAATTCCTTCACCGTCACGAGGGCCAATATTCCAAGTACCAGGGGCAATAACTTGGTAGTTCTTAATCTTACCGCCCTCTACTTCTACCCAGTGAGATAAGGAACCCCGCGCTGCTTCCGTTGCACCCCAACCACGACCATCTTTTTCTGTAGGTTTAATATACCAAGGGTCGTTTAATTTGAATTCGCGCAAACAGTGTTCAGCTTGACGATATAACTTGACAAGTTCGTGAACTCGTGCTAGCTGACGCACATGAACACTAGCACCACCCATTTTTTTGAAGACATCGAGGATGAAGGGGTCGTAATGTTGCCAAGATTCGCCATGTTTACCACCGGCTACTAATTGACGCGCTAAAGGGCCAGTTTCTAAACGTCCGAAGTCTTTGTGAAGGACTGCACTTGACCAAGAATAGGCGTTATCGAAGTCTTTTGTATTGATTGCAGTGGGTTTAGTGGTGCGATCGCTAGGGTGAATATTTTCTGTCCCTTCATCGTACCAAGAGTGAGTTGTATTCTCGCGGGTAAATGACTGATCCATTAAAACGTGAGTGTCTGTGAAGCTGTCATACACACCACTTTTCATAATCATCGCCGCATTTCGTCCTTCGATAGTCGGCTTTTGATATTTATCTTCATGGGCTAAATATCCCCAAGTGACATATTTACCAACACCAGCGCCATATCTATCTAAACCGATGTCTAAACCCATGCGCCAATAAAAACCTAAGTCGGAATCTCGATGATTGCGGTCTTCATCTAACCAATCTCTAAAATCATCATAAGTTTGGATTTGTTCGTAGCGTTCTAAAGAACAACCCAACCACACTGGTTCTAACCAATTGGTGCGGAAGTATTCGAGAATTGCCCAAGCGCGGGTGATGTCTGTTAATGTGGGGGCGCACATCACACCACCAGGCACCATATAACTGCTGTGGCAACTGGTGGTATGCTAAAAATGTTCCTGAGTAACTTATTACATAAAGTCATTTTGCTCGGTAACAACATTTTATTTTCACCATTTCAGCTTATAAATAAGGGAATATTTAGGGAATGAGTGGGCAAAATCAAAACCAGGGTAATTGCGAGGAGACATATTCGACATCTACACATGAATATGCAAATGCAGACTCAACCGACTGGTTCGCAGATATGTTCGCAGATTTTGAGCCGCAGAACACCACAGATGGCAGCTATAGGGGAACAATGGCGAAAATAAAAGCAACGGAATTACAGTATCAAGCAGTTTTTGAGCAGAAGTTAGTCGAAGCTAATACTAATTTAAAAAGGGAGAGAATAAGAGTTAGCATTAAACAAACTGGCAATTCTCTCCAATTACGAGCTACCTTACCCTTAAAACCAGGAGATATCAGCTTAGGTAAGACAAAAAAGCAGTATGATTTATCTCTAGGAATACCCGCAAATTTAGAGGGCTTAAAAACTGCAATTGAGGAAAGTTACGAGTTGGGTAAATTAATCGCTCGTCATACTTTCGAGTGGAATGAGAAGTATTTAGGAATTAAATCTAGAGAGAAGCAAGAGATAAAAACTATTGGGGAATTATTAGATACATTTGACGAAAAATATTATCAAAGCCGTCAGAAAACTATAACTAGTCAAAATACTTTTGCTAACTATATATCTGTAATTAAAAGAAACTTTCCTTTAACAACTTTGTCAACAAAAAATCATTTTGAGGAAATTATTAATTCATTTCAGGGAAATAAAAAAAATGAATTAATTGCGGTAACTTCTGTTTTTATTAAAACCTTTCAGTTGGGATTCCTACTTGATGTGACAAGGGATCATGTCACCCCTGCCCATCGAGAAATACCTGACAATGATAAAATAGTATCTTCTTTTGACCTATTTGAAAAATTCGCCCTCAATCGCAAAAATACAAATATCACTGATGAAATAGATACTTGGGAAATGTGGCGTTGGGTATATGGAATGTTGGCGACCTTTGGGTTAAGACCAAGGGAATTATTTGTCGAACCAGATATTAATTGGTGGATGTCTCACCAAAATATAGACCATACATGGAAAGTGAATAAAAATACAAAAACTGGATATCGAGAAGTTATCCCCTTTGTACCTGAATGGATAGAATTATTTGATTTACAAAATCCCAAACCATTAAAGATTTTAGAAAAAAAGGTGACAAAAATTGCATCTGTGCAAAATATTAATTGGATGCGGAGAGATATATCCAGATGGTTTAGAAAAGTGGGAATTGAGTTTCAACCCTACGATTTGCGTCATGCTTGCGCGATTCGAGCGCATCTTCAGGGAATACCAATTAAAGCCGCAGCAGATAATTTAGGTCATACTGTTGATGAACATACAAAAACCTATCAAAGATGGTTTGGGATTGAAAACCGGAAAAAAGCCTTTGGTGAGGTGATTAGTCAAAAGTCATTAATTGAGTTGCAGAAGAATGAAATATTGGCGCTACGGATGGAGAATGAAAGGTTAAGGTTGGAAGTTGAAAAGTGGAAATTCTCGGTTGATAGAAATGGATAGTGCGATCGCTGATCTTGTAGGGTGCGTTAACGGAGTGTAACGCACCATATTTATGATTATTTACTGATTTTCGGTGCGTTACGCTGTCGCTAACACACCCTACTGCTAATCGTCCCAATATCCTTGAGGTTTTTCCTTTCTGTCATCTTTACCCCAATCGGTTGGATAAATTCCCTGAGCGATAAACCGATGAATACTGGAATACTGCCAATCTTGGGGATTTTCACAGAATCCATGTCGAGCCGGATTATCATGAATATAATCACAATGGAGCGCAAAATCCCGTTCATCCCGAATTAAATGCTCCCAAAACCGACGTTGCCAAAGATTACTTTCTCCTCGCTTTTGTCGTGATTGAGAAACCTCCCGATTAACTCCTAATGCTTGTCCATAATGTTTGGTAACATAAGTTTTAATTAAGCGTAATCTAACCGACAAATATTTATCATCAGGGGGTAAAGTCCACAAACAATGAAAATGATCAGGTAATAAAACAAAAGCATCAATACAAAAAGGATATTTTTCCTTTACTTTTTCTATTGCTTTTCGGAGAGATTTTCTCCCTATATCAGTATAGAGCCAAGATTCTCTTTGATAAGTGACTTGTGTGATGAAATATGTACCTCCAGAAACATTAGGTATTCTATAATTAGGCATAGGAAGTTAGTATGGGTGAAATTAAATTATTTTTTATTTATTGTATTATTGTATTGTCATATTGGTTGGGTAAGAACATTTTTTGCTAAACTATAATGAGGGAAACAGCAAGATGAGATTATGAACTTAGATAAAATTCAACAAGATATTGAGTCTCTTCCTCCCGATGCACAACAAATCATAGTTGAACTCGTAGAAGTACTAAAAAAACGCTACCTTCTGAATAAACAGGAATCTTCAGAAAATTCCTTGCAAGACTGGTCAGACTTTATCGGTTGCATAGAAGCTGAAACAGACCTCTCAAAAAACTATAAAAACTACTTAGACCGTGAACTTAACCAAAAATATGATCATAGTTGATACAGGCTTTTGGTTAGCTCTTGCCAATAAAAAAGATGCCGTTCATATATCCGCCAAAAAACGATTTCAAGATTTAGCTAATCAGCAATTTATTACGACCTAGTGTGTCGTAACGGAAACGTGCTATCTATTACAAAAAAGAGTAGGAGTAGATGCTCCAAAAATCTTTATTCATAAAATTTATACAGGAAAGCTACAAATCTTTGATCTCAAACAACATCATTGCCAGCGTATTGAAGAACTGATGGAAAAATATAAAGACTTACCGATGGATTTAGCAGATTCCTCTCTCGTTATCCTTGCAGAAGAATTAGGTCATGGCCAAATTTTATCAGTCGATTATCGAGACTTCAAGACCTATCGCTGGAAAAATACAGAACCGTTCGATAACCTCTTTCAGGAATTTTTATGACGTAGTGCGATCGCGAAGCGCTCCGTAGGAATCGCTGCGCTCGCCGAAGGCATGGCCGATCCTGTCGGGTACGTTCACCTCTTCCAGGGTGGCGTGATCGAAGCGTATTCATTGGCAAACAAGGTCAAATTTCGTTTTATCACTATGATTTTACAGCCCAAGCTCTTTCTAAACTGTCCAGGGGATTTGACCGTGATATTAAAGATATTGAAGCCATGTACAAACAGAAATTATTCTCTTTGAGTAATCTACGGGATTGTTTTGAAGCGATCGCACCTGAACTAATCAGATTCCCATCTCTTAACCCTGATATGCTTAGAAGCAGAGTAGATAACTTTATTGACCGTTGTGAAGATAACCTGGAGGATGATCAATCATGAATCTCAATGAGTTGCCGGGATCTGAAATAATCTTGCCTGGACTGAGTGATCTTCACAGAGGTGAGTCCAATACAATTGGAGCATTGTTAGCTGCGATCGCGTCAACACGCTTAACTGAAGCTGGTTTAGATATCCCTAAAAATCACTTAGCCCCAGAGCCAGAGATAACCTTATATGCCCTTCTTGAAGATGAACGAGACGATGCTTACGTTTACTATAATGCTTTACTTAATCAACTAAATAGCTTTTGCAATGCTCTTGAACTCAGTTATAAATATAAACCGTCTAACTTCACTGTTTAACATCTTTGAGAAAAGCGATCGCTCAATTTCCAAATAAATCAATACTTCTATACTCTAAGCAACCTGTAAATATTTTAACTTTTATATTGAAAATTACGTATTTATATTGAGAAAAAAGTGGGTTTATATTTCAATAGAAAGAGAAAATTATACTTAACCACTTACCTTATGCTTTCCTAAATTGCGATTAATTGCGATCGCTAATATCGAGTTAGTGCGATCGCCGCTCTTGTAGGGTGCGTTCCCTGCTGCAACTCCTACTACCCTACTGATAGATTTCTCTTAACGCACCATGCTCATGTATTTCTTGAAGCAAGCGATCGCAATACGAGCGTAGGTTGGGTGAAAGGGAGTGGAACCCAACATTAAATCTCTTTACTTACCGCCGAGATTATCTTTATAGGAATTATATTACAGTTTCATTACCTTTGTGCGATCGCTATAATAAAACCAGTATCGCTCGGAAAAATCAACAATGCCCATTACGCTCGAACTGCCAATATTTATATGCTTTGAGGAGAGCTTAACCCAAGCTCTTATTACTGGGGGTATCAAAAAAGAGGACATTGTGACCCATTTGGAACCTGCATTTACATCCTGAGAAGTGCGTAGTTTACCGCCGTAGGCATCGCTCAATATCCAAACAAAGAAATCAATAATTCAAAATACTCACGCCCGAATCACAGTAATCGCACGCTGATTTTCCGTCACCACAACCTGAGTTGATAAACGTTCTTCCATTGGTAGGGCATTTTTACGCCTGTCAAACACAAATAACCAACCAAAATCCAACCCCAAACGGGCTAAATAGGATTCTAATTGCTCAATCCCCTCAGTTTGCGGGTCACGCTTTTTCTCCCGCCATACCTTTAACTCAATACCTAACGTTACATCTTGGTAACGCAAACATAAATCCATTCTGTCACTACCAATTGCATATTCCCTCTCCAGGGTTCCACCACCGTTAACAACACGATGCAAGAAAGCCATTAATACAATATGCGGTGCGATTTCATGGTAGCCAGTGCTACCTAATAATGGTTCTCCGTGCTGTCGCCAAAATTTGAGAAATGCTTCTAGCAATGCATCTATATTTAACTCGCCTTCTGGGTTTAACCAAGTCGGTGCAATCACTGGTAGAGAAGCCATTGGTGTCACGGTTAATACCCTGGGTAAAACTTCCCGATAAATTGGATTAGAAATTGTTAATCCACCTTGGGGGTGCATTTTACACAAACCCAAGTCAATCACAAATTGAATATCATCATTGGGTATATCCCCCAATTCCAAACCCGCTAACATTGGCTCGATAATCGCTTTTATCCTTGGTTCCCGTAAGCGTTCGGCTAAACTATCAAGATGAGTATCTTGACGGGCAATTAATATTTCCTTGGCTTGTAAAATATGCTCTTTTGTAATAGCAATACTTCTATCCTTAACCATTTTTTCCACAACTTCTTTAGCAAGAGCATTAACTAACCAAGGTTGTCCCTGGGTTAAATCAAAGGCTGTGGCTGTGGCTTCTGGAGTGAAAATTTGTCCTGTTTCTTCTGTATGTTGTTGATATAGTTCTTGCACTTCTGCGGCATTAAAATTTCTCAGGGTAATCGAACTGACTTTAATATTAAAAGGACTGGATGTGTTTAATCTGTCACTACCACCCGATGCAACCTTATAATCCCGCACATCGCGTAAACCAATTAATCCTACGGACGAGGGAAAATTTTCTGGACGATTGGGAAAACCATCTCGTAATTGGCGTAAAACTGAAATTAGTGTTTGGTCTTGTAGGGAGTCAATTTCATCAATCAATAATACCAAAGGTCGGGGGGAAGACTGTGCCCAAGTCTGTAAAAAAGCCCTAATTCTCCGTCCTGGTTCTTCTTTTTGCCCTTGCCTAACAGGTGGTTGCAATTCATTGGGTAATCGGATCGAAATTGTATCGTACCAAGTTCCCAAAATCGCCAATTCTGCTGTACCTGGGTCATGATTAAAAGCACTTCCCACCTCTACCGATACCAATACTGCTGCATAACTTCCAGTTGCGGTAAGTTGCTGCGCTAGGGCTAACATTGCCGTTGTTTTCCCCGTTTGTCGCGGTGCATGAACGACAAAATAACTTTCTTGTTCAATCAGCACCGGCAAGTCGGGGAGACGACTTGTTGCTGAGAGGGTATAGTGTTTGTCAGCTTTACATGGACCTGCAATATTGAACCAGCGAGACATGGGACTTTGGCAGTTGGCGGACACTTTGAGTTTAGACGATTTTGGGGTTGTCTTATCGCATTTGAGATTCTCTGCGGCGGGTGATTTGAAGCGTTAAACATCTTTAAAAAAACGATCGCTCAATTTCCAAAGAAATCAATACTTTTATACTTAAATGAAGTTGTAATAATTTAAGCTGCAATATGACTATTTGCGTATTTGTATTGAGAAAAACCGGGATTTATACTTCAACAATAAGAGAATAATTATACTTAAATAATTGCCTTGTACTTCCTTAACTGCGATCGCTAATCCAGGGTTAGGGAAAAATTAGGTAATACCTGAGAAAAGCAAATAACTTTTAGCAGAGAAAAATAAATGGATTTACTGCTTGCTATCTTTGCTTATGGCGTAGCTGACCGTGAGTTTATCGCCTAATTTAAGTAAAAACCAGGGAATCATTACACATATCCTGGGAAATCCTTACTATATAAGCAATTCCCTAATTTATTTCCATATAACTGCTGTGGGGCCATTGTCCGCCTAATAGGGCATAAATTTCTACGGGTTTAGCGGAAATTGTGATGCCTAGTTCATAAGATTTGCCAGTGAAAGCAGCAAAACGTCTCACAGCTTCGTCATAAAAACGACTATGGCGGTATTTTTTATTAGTTAAATCAATGGCAAAGAGTCCATAAAAATAACGGGGGATGCTTTGAATTGTCTCGACAATTTGACCGAGATTTCTCGCCAAAATTGCATTGCGGGGAACTTCTGTTTCCCAGGCTGTATCTAATGCCCAAGATGCACAAGTCAGGTGAGAACCGCCGCAAATTCCGCAAATGCGAGGCGTGACAATTAATCCAGCTTGGGGATCTTTACCGCGTAGGATAACTTCAAATCCGCGAAATAGTTCGGCGTGTGTCCAAGCGTTGACTACTTTTCCATGTTCGATATCGACTCGGACATCTAAATCGCCTTCAACTCTACCAACAGGCGATATATCTAATGATTGAATTCCCATTTTTTCATCCTTTAATTGTTAAGACGAGTGGGGAGTGGGGATGAGGAAGAAATAAGCAATGCTCAATGCCCCATTCCCCATTCCCTAAACTGTAAAAAAGTCTTCTTCTGCCCAAGCTGGTGCTGCGTCTTTAGCAACCATTGTGAGTAAGGCGTAGTCTTTTTTGTTGAATCCTGGCGGTAATTCTTTAGGAACTCCCATGACTGTTTGGGTTTTAAATACAGTTCCCGGTTTGAGATCGAAGAAAGGAAATTCTGGTTCTGTGCAACCTAAACAAGGCATTCCGGCGCGAGTTTTGGATGAGACGCGGTTCCATAAGATGCGGTTGCAGGAGGAATGAGTCATGGGGCCGCGACAACCCAAGTCATAAAATAAGCAACCTTTACGCTGTCCAAATTCGGCGGTTGATGCTTTGTAGGCAAAGTGGACGTTGCGGGTACAACCTGTTTGGGTATAGGTGTTAAAGAAGGTTTGGGGACGATTTAGTTCATCAAAAGCAATGTCTGCTATGCGTCCAGTAGCGATCGCAACTAATATCTGCGTAATCCAGTCGGGATGGGCGGGACATCCGGGTATATTAATTACAGGTAATCCGGCTTGCGATACGAAATCTTTCCCTAAAAAACCGCCTTCTTGACGTTTGAGAAATTGCAAACCTTCTGATTCGCTGGGGTTGGGTGACATGGCGGGAATTCCTCCCCAGGTGGCACAGTCTCCCACCGCGACGATAAATTTAGCAACTTTGGCAAGGTCTGCTAACCAATCTTTCATGGCGCGATCGGCAAACCGATTCCATTCGCCAGTGCCATTGGGGGCATTAACTACACTGCCTTCAAATACCAAGATATCCAAGGGGATTTTGCCAGAAATGCAATCCCGCAGCAGTGTTTGTAAGTTGTTGCCTAGTTCCACTCCCAAGGATGGATGCCAAAGTAAATTGATACCAAAATCGGCAATTAAATCGCAGACAGTCGGTTCTTCAGCGTTGAGGAATGACATGGTGTTGCCGGAACAAGCACCACCTTGTAGCCATAGTACGTTAGTCATCGGCTAGGTGTTTTTGTATTGTTTCCCATGCATGATGTAGGTGATAATGCTTGTAAAGTCTCACCTGCTTATCAATATTTGTTTCTCAATAGTAAGATATTTTTTTCTTTAATTCACTTTCATTAAAAAAGAATTAATCATTAACAATAGCTTAAATTTAATTAAGATTATTTTAAAAGGCTATGTCTGTTATATATGTAACACATTTTACAAATGCAAAATAGTCAAAATAAACACTGCTATTGTTTTTAAAACTTGACATTAAACCAACTCAATATGCTTAATTCATCATAGACAAAACTATGTAATGATTAACAATAATTACTGTCAACTGTTAATGCGCGTGAGGTGATGAGTATTTTATTTAAGTCATCAGATTTTTATGTAATAAATGAGCCAAAAATAGGGGCGCTAAACTTTGCACCCCCTCAGCTATATATCAGTTTTTTAAGATTTTGGTTGTGCAGCTTGCCTAACAACTTGTTCGTCCAAGCCTAAGCCTTGAGCTATCTGCTCAATACTCAACCCAAACGATAATAAGTGG
>CAZZZY010000093.1:0-12801 GCA_964658545.1 uncultured Acetobacteraceae bacterium
AGTGGATGACCCGGATAACTTGCCTTTTGAGGTACTTAGAGATATCAGCAGAATTGGAGCAGCATTTAATAATGATGATCTTGGTAATGAAGCTGCCCAGGTCGTGAAGTCAATGTTACCCCAGGCTAAAAGAATTGCACCCAAGGGGCAAAGTTGGAATGAAGTTTTTGTAACAGAGCGGCGACAGCAGCAAGAGATACTAGAGCAAAAGCAACGGGGACGAGTGACATTGCGATGTACCGAGCTAAGGCACAAGGCAAAGGGTGTTATGAGATTTTTAACACTGATATGCACATTCAAGCAGTCTCACAATTGCAGTTGGAGAATGCTCTGCGCCGAGCCATTGAACGTCTTGAGTTTCGGATTTATTATCAACCGATAGTGTTACTAAAAACTGGGAAGATAATTGGTTTTGAAGCCCTTGTGCGCTGGCTACATCCAGAACAGGGCATTGTTTTGCCAGAGTATTTCATGTCTTCTGCCCAATCAACCGGGTTAATCATCTCAATTGATGAGTGGGTGTTGGATGAGGCATGTCGTCAGACACAGCAGTGGCAAGAGCGATTTGACCAGTGGTCAAATTTGGGTGAGCGCCCCTTGACTATTAGCGTCAATCTTTGTAGTACTAAGTTTAGTCAACAAAAGTTGCTGCCGCACATTAATCAAGTTCTACAGAAGACTGGACTAGATCCACAAAGTTTGACACTGGAGATTACAGAAACCGTAATTATGGAAAACAGCGACAAAGCGACCATCAGGCTAAAACAACTGAGAAAATTAGGAATTAAGTTAGCAATTGACGACTTTGGTACAGGCTATTCCTCATTAGGTCGTCTCCACCACTTTCCAATTAATCAGTTGAAGATAGACCGCTCCTTTGTCAGTGGCAGCAGCGTTGATCAAGGAAATTTAGATATTGTTGAAACAATTGTAACTTTGTCCAAAAAACTAGGTGTAGATGTAATAGCCGAAGGGGTAGAAACGGCAGAACAGCTAGCGCTCCTAAAAGCTATGAAATGTGAATATGGGCAGGGAAATTTTTTCTCTAGACCATTGGATAATCAGGCGGCGGCAGCATTAATTATTGCAAATCCTCAGTGGTGAGTGTTTTTTAAATACGCACAAGAAATTTTTCGAGCCACAACCAAGTAACAGAGATAAAAGCATTGGCTGTCTCTTAGCTATCAACTAAAATCTGTTTAGCAATTGGTTGGTGCTACCATTTATCGCAGGAAGAACGCTAACACCCATGCTCACAACGGTAATGATATTTAAGGATAATGCCCTGACCAATGTCTTTTAGTTGTGCGGAATCGGGTTTAGGAGAAACGTTTCTCCTAAATTAATTTCCATGTCTATCCTGTCGCTGTTAGGGCGAGAATCTTTCTAAGATTTCAACGTATTCTTGTAGTTCAGCAATCGGTAAAACTTGCTCTTAGATCCGAAGATGAATGGTTACAGGTTTTTTGCTAAAAGTGACTTGTCCACTAGTGAGGCAAGACTTGGGGCGGTCGCCTTCTACACTCCTTTTTGAGAGTAGCGTCAAAAATTTCTCAAATATTTGGGTTTAGGAGAAACGTTTTTCCTAAATTCCTGATCATGTGTATTCTGTGGCTTGAGGGCAAGAATCAAAGCAGCTTTTCAACTGGCACTACGCTTTGGCTCCCTTGAGTACACCAAAGCTAGAGCCATCGCCCAGATTCCCAAGTTGAATGAGCGCGTTGCCGAATTAGAACAAGCTATTGCTAACTAATGTCTCTACTGAATTGCTATCCAGGGGTTGGGAGAAAAAATATCCCTGTGCGTATTTGCATTTCATCGCTCTAAGTTGTGCTATCTGTTCCACTGTTTCTACGCCCTCCGCTACTACATCTATATTTAGATTCTGGGCTAGGGTGATGATCGCCTGAATAATCTCCGAGTTTTCGCCGTTAGCACCAATCTTGGTAATAAAAGAACGATCAATCTTCAAAGCATTAGTTGGAAAGCGGTGCAGGTAACTCAAGGATGAATACCCGATGCCAAAATCATCTAAGTGTAATTGGATATTCATCTGTTGCAGTTGCAAAAGCATAAAAGTTGCTGATTGAATATTTTCCATAAGTACGCTTTCGGTAATCTCCAGTTTTAAATTGCTGCCTTCCAGGTCAGTCTCTTGCATAATTTGGTTAATTTGTTCAATTAGCCCAGGTTGCAAAAACTGTTTAGTGGAAAGATTTACACTAATTGTCAAAGGTGGGTCAGCAGGAAATTGTATTTGCCAAGCACGCATCTGACGACAAGCCTCACCCAGTACCCAATAACCAATAGGGATAATCAGCCCAGTTTCTTCCGCTAGTGGAATAAAGCTGTCTGGAAAAACTAATCCGTGTTGCGGGTGCTGCCAACGAAGGAGAGCCTCAAAGCCAATAATCTTTTCAGTTTCTAATAAAACAATTGGCTGATAGTAAATCTCAAACTCTTGGCGTTCAACAGCCCGTCGTAGATCCATCTCTAACTCTAATAGTTTCGTAACTTGGGTGTACATGGTTGAGTCAAATATCTCATGGCGTGCCTTACCCAATGTCTTAGCCCGATACATTGCAATATCAGCGTCGCGTAAAAGTTCCTCCGGTAGGTTGTAATTACCCTTATTTAGGGCGATGCCAATGCTGACGGTAGTAAATACCTCGTACCCGCTGAGTTGAAACGCAGATGTGAGAGCTTCGTGTATTTGCTCCACTATGCTTGTTGCTTCATGGGCGTTTTTGAGATCATCAAGCAAAATTGTAAATTCATCTCCTCCTATACGGGCAATTGTGTCTCCAGCACGCAGACAATTCTGCAATCTCCGAGCCACGGCAGTTAATAGTTGATCCCCAATTGTATGGCCGAGACTATCGTTGACTACTTTGAAGCGATCTAGGTCTAGGAAGAGAACAGCAAATATATAGTTGGCACGTCGTTTTGTTAGCACGAGCGCCTGTTCTAGCTGGTTCATAAATAAGGCGCGGTTTGGCAGCCCGGTTAGCACATCGTGAAAGGCATCATGAATTAATTGCGCCTTAGCAAGTTTTAGAGCAGTAATATTGCGAGAAATACTCAATACACTTTGTACTGAGCCGTCGCTAGCCAGTTCAGGGACAAGGCGGGTATGGTAATGTGTTGTTTGGGAAGCGCTCGTTAAACTGCATTCAAACTCAGTTTCTTGCTTAGTTTGGAAAACTTGCTGGAGGCTATGATCACATAGTCGGCAAAATTCTTCGGGCAGATTTAACTCTGGGTTTGTTTTGCCAATAATTGTTTCGGCTGATATTCCTGTAACCTTTTCAATAGCTGGATTAACGTAAACGTAGCGCAATTGAGTGTTAAATCTGGAAATTATATCAGGTGCATTTTCAACTAGTGCTTTAAATTCTTGCTCACGCCTGGCTAATGCCTCCAGAATCCGTTTGCGCTCGGTCAATTCATTCTGTGCCTGCTGATAGAGTTCCGCCTGCCGAATTGCAATGCCAACTTGAATCGCCAGTTCTTTGAGGAAGTCAATCTCTAAGGGTTGCCACCTTCGAGGAGTTGCACAGTTATGAGCAATTAGCAATCCCCAAAAGTGGTCATCGGAAATAATCGGCACGACCAGATTAGCTTTCACTTGAAACTGAGCCAACAATTCAACGTGACAGGGAGCAATACTGCTATCCTGAATATCAAATATTGCCATTACGTAGCCCTGACGATAGCGTTGGATATAATTATCGACAAAGGCGGGATCGTAGTTGACAGTTTCCGACGGATTCCATGCCAGGTAGTTCTCAGCGAGGCAGGGATCATACATAGTGCGGGAGAGCAGCGCTCGCCAGTGTGCCCCAACAGATTCTGCTATTACTGTGCCATCGCCATCAGGTTTTAACTGAAAAACTAAGACGCGATCTGTGTGCAGAAATTCTCGTACTTCGGTTACAGTTGTCTGAAGAATTTCATCCAGACTCAGCGATTGGTGAATTTTTTGGGTAATATATGAGACTACCCGCTCTCGTTGAATACGCTGTTGTAGTTGGGTGCGTAGCCGTACTGTTTCAATTGCCCCATTGATTGCTATTTGCAGACCTTGTGGGGTAATTTGCTCTTTGACAATATAATCTTGTGCCCCCGCTTTCATCGCCTGAACTGCGATCACCTCATTGCCCTGCCCGGTGACGACAATTACAGGTAGGCAAGGCTGTTGGGTCGAGGGTTGCAATTGTGCTAGAAATTCTAGTCCGTCCAAGTCGGGCAGTTGATAATCAAGCAACACAGCATCGGGCTGATGTTGCTGCCAAAGTTCTAGTCCTTCAAGTCCCAGCCTTGCTTCTAGGATAGTGTAAGAATATTCGCGATCGCGCAGCAAATACCGTCGATAGAGTTCTCGATCTTCTGGGGAATCATCGACAATTAAAAGAGTGCGCTGTTGCTGAGACATTGTGATTGTTTGCTTGCAACTTTTCCACTTGTTGAACTGCATCTCCCTGGAAAAACGGAATTTTTGGTTATTAGGATAAACTCACAAACTAAGCCACCAGAGAATAGTAAACCTCCTGAAAAAGTCCAGATTTCCAAATGGACGAGTTTTCAGTTATTTCTCTGACCAAAATTTTCTAGAGCAGAAAATAATATTGATATGATATGGGAATCATACCTAGAAAGTTATAATAAAGCAAGTAACAGCTATAATAAATTTTCGGACTGCATTTAAGCATTGTTTATATAAGTGTTTGAATTCAGATATTATCAAAATGTTGAAAAATCGAAAATGAATCTATAATGTTTGATTTCGATACAACAGGGGAAAAAGTGAGAATATATCGGGATTTTTGTATAACTTTAAGGAAAGAAAAATCAAGAAAAATCGAAAATGAATCTATAATGTTTGATTTCGATACAACAGGGGAAAAAGTGAGAATATATCGGGATTTTTGTATAACTTTAAGGAAAGAAATGAGCCGGAATTCATCATTCATTAGAGAGATACCTGATTTGACAATAATATCAAATTCCGATATATTAGCTCACTTATAAACAACACCAATTAGACAGGCAGGGTGGACACCCTACACTACTTAAGATTTTCAGAGATGATTTCAGATTCCCTACCTATACTTTGTGAGCAATGGAAATTATTTACTGGAATTGCATAAGAGCTCACGGAATTACTGGATTTTCATACTTTGGCATCCCCATAGTAATAGCAGTTTTATTTAATAAAACTAAGACAACTATCCCTGATCAGTTTTGGCTAGCCATCTTTGAGCCACATCCGGCAGTGTCCTTGTTGCACTTAGGCGTACTCGACATAATGGCGTTTATTTCTTTGTCTGCCTTACTGTGCCTGATACCAACCGCTTATCAAATTGTAGAGGCGATCGCCAAATCTCAAGAAGACACCCGCGAACCCCAACGCAGCCAGCAAATGCAACAGCTAAATCGGCAGCTAGAAGAAAAAACACTGAAATTAGAGGCAAAAAAACGAGAACTTATATATCTCTCAGATATGGCAGATATGCTTTATTCCTGCGAATCTGAAAATGAGGTGTATCAAGTGGTCGCTTTCACCTGTTCTAAGCTGTTTCCTAATATGAGTGGTTGTATATGTATAATTGGTAATTCCAAAAATTATGTTCAGATAAATAGTATTTGGGGAGATGAAATAACCAGTAAAGAAATATTTTCACAATCTGAGTGTTGGGCATTGCGGCGAGGAAAATTCAACCTTTTATCGCCTCGTCACTCAGGACTTATGTGCAGCCACTTAATACAGCCTGTTAGCGGCACACATTTGTGTTTTCCATTGTTGGGACAAGGCGAAGTAGTTGGGATTTTACACATCTATGCCCTTGAAGAAATCAGTCGAGAAGATCAACAAATTACTGAGATTATTGCTAGAACATTAGGCTTGGGACTGAATAATCTATCGATAAAACAACGTCTAACCCATGATAATTTGCGGGATGGGATGACTCAACTATTCAATCGTAGCTATATGGAAACCGTAACAGATCAGAGGCTAGCGGAAGCTGAACGGTTGGGGCAATCTCTTGGCATTGTTTTCCTTGATATCGATGACTTCAAATCTTACAACTTACGCTATGGGCATTTGACTGCCAACATTGTTCTCATGGAAGTAGCAAAGCTGCTGTTAAACTCTATTCGCTCCTTTGACATTCCTTGCAGATGGGGCGGTGACGAATTTGTGATTGTAATGCCTAATATTACGTTGTCAAGCCTCATTGAACGAGTAGAGCAACTAAGAGATGCTCTTTCTCAAATGGAACTGAAAGATGGTGATCAGATCCTCGAAAGCATCACCGCCTCTTTTGGAATAGCTATATCAGAGCCAGGTATCAAACTTCACGATTTGCTAAAGGGAGCAAATCAGGCGATGCTTGAGGCAAAGCGAACAAGAAAGAATCAGGTTGTTCTGCACAGACGCACCCATAATGGGAGCAACGCTCAAAAGTGAGATCCTCGTGAAATAGGCTTTCTTAGGCAGAGGGCAGAAGGGATTTATCCCTTCCCCCGAATGTCCCAACCTTCTGGGCGACCAAAGGAGCCTTGGGTCTAAGTCCCCCACCAAAATATGCAGATTTGGTGGCTCGCAATCAGTCTGGGTTTGAAGCCCAGACTGTATTGCATCCTTCAGCATAGCTGCCTCCTACCTTCTTCATGCTCATTTCACCCCTCCACTCAAATTTGCAATCATCAATACCAATTGAGTAAGGTCAATCGGTTTAGCTAGATGCATTTGGAAACCAGCATCAATTGCCTTTTGCCGCTCTTGCTCAGTGGCATAGGCAGTGATTGCTGCTGCTGGAATTTGTCCCCCCGCAAGAGCTTCAAATGCTCTCACCTGACGAATCAGGGAAAAACCATCCTCCTCTGGCATCCCAATATCTGCTAGAAGCAGATCGTATCTGCCAGGAGATTCAGTTAAAGTAGCGATCGCTTCCCTTGCCGATGTCACAACCACTACTTCAGCCCCGAAGCCTTCTAACATCGACTTGATTAAGTCGCGGCTATCCGCTTGATCGTCTACAGCTAAGATGCATAACCCTTCAATGCTCAAGGGTGGATTTTTACCATTTAATGTGTCCAGAGTCTCTGACAAAACCCTCGGCTCTAAATCAGTTGGCGGTGTAATCTCCAGTGGCATTGAGCGCAGAGGCAGCCTGACAACGATCGTGGTTCCTAGTCCCTCGCCTCGACTTTGCGCTTGAACTGTTCCACCGTGAAGTTCGACAAGATGACGGACGATTGACAAGCCTAATCCAAGTCCCTGATTTGTTTTACTGCTGCTGGAATCTCCTTGGCGGAAGCGATCGAAAATATAGGGCAGCAAGTCTGCCGAGATGCCAATTCCTGTGTCGCTGACTTGAATTTCAGCATGAGTATATACAACTTCGAGTATAATTCCCACTCGCCCACCGGCTGGAGTGAACTTAATCGCGTTAGAAAGTAAATTCCACAGAACTTGCTGTAAACGGCCAAAATCTCCGACAACCGTCGCCGAGTTCAACTGTGAAACAATTTGAATGTTTTTTGCCTCTGCGGAAAATTGGACAGACTCAATGGCGGCATCCACTACTGAAACTAGATCGATTAGACGAGTATTTAAATGAAGCTTGCCACTCGTAATTCGGGAGACATCCAGCATATCATCGATTAACTGAGCTTGCACCTTAGCACTCCGCTCCACCACTTCCCAGGCCCGAGCGACTCCTGAAGAATCTAAATTGCGGGTGCGGAAAAGTTGCGCCCAGCCCAGTATAGTATTGAGCGGGTTACGAAGTTCATGGGAGAGGTTCGACAGGAATTCATCTTTGGCTCGGTTGGCAATTTGGGCCTGTTGACGGGCTGACTGCTCTTGTTCTAGAAGCTTAGATCGCTCTAACTCAAACTGTTTGCGATCGCTAATATCTTCAATGGCCAGCAAAATCCTTTGGGCATCTCCCTGTTGAATAATTTTCCAACCATTGAGCAGCATGGTTTTCTCCCCAATTCGCTCAAAACTATGCTCTACTTCCCAGTTTTCAATACTGGTATCGTTAACCAGAATATCTTCTAAGAGCGATCGCAGTCCGGGCAGGTTCCATTGACCGTTCCCCAGTTCAAAAATCAGAGATTGCGCTGTCTCTAATGGTGAAACGTGAAATGTTTCATAAAACGAGCGATTGGCTTTGTTCACCCGGAAATCAGAATCAAGCACGATTAACGGCACTTGTACCGTCTCCACAATTCCTTCAGCGTAATTCCGAGCTTGTTCTAAGGTTACTGCACTGCGTTTCAGAACATCAATATCTATTAACACCAACACTACACCGTCAATCTTGTTTTCTGTGGTGCGATAAGGACGGATGCGGAGGTTGTACCAATGTCCTCCCAGAGTTTGCACTTCTAATTCTTTGATGCTGAGTGTGTCAAGTACCTCCAAAATTAGAGTTTCTAACTCAGGAACATCGAGATTCGCTCTGATATCGCTCAAAGGTCGTCCAGCATCGGTGGGAATTAAATTGAAAAGCCGCTGCGCCATTGGCGTAAAACGTCGAACCCGTAAGTCCAAAGTCAATATCAAAATGGGAATATTGATACTGGCAAGCAAATTGGTGAGATCGTTGTTAACTTGGTGTAATTCCAGATTTCGACTACGAAGTTCTTCATTAGTTGTGTTGAGTTCTTCGTTGGTTGCTTGAATCTCTTCTTTGGCAGTTTCTAGCTCCTCATTGCTGCTTTGTAACTCTTCATTGCTCGACAGAATTTCTTCATTAGCAACTTTCAGGTCTTGATTGATGTCTTCTTGCTCTTGGATCACGGCTTGCAGATACTCGTGAGTTGCAACCCGCTCTTGGATGGCGCTTGCAAGTTCCTGCCTGAGCCGAACAATCTCTCGCTCTAAGTCTGGCTGCTCTAAACTTTCAGGATTTACCGTGTTGACGTTGTTAACCGTGGGTGGCGCTTGTTCAAATAAAACCAGAAAGTAGAGTTCTTCGTTAGTCGCAGGTTTGAATGGAATCACCTCAATATTGATGATTCTGGAAATATCGCCGGATTCAATCTGTAACCCTTCTCTTCTAACTAGAATTTTTTGCCGTTGTGCCTGATAAATTGTCGCCCGTAGCTCGATGAGCAAGCCTTGGCGTACCATTTTGAATAAGTTAAGACTCGGTTTCCCAGGTGCAAGTTTGAGGTAGAGATCGATTTCTCCCCGAAATTGCAGCACGTCCATCTTGTCGTTGATCGTCACACCCACGGGGGCATAGCGATTCAAGATTAGTTGGTCAGTTTTTTTCTCTAAGTCCAACTCATCCGATGGATTCTCATTTATCCGCTTCAGTTCGTCCACTTTTACTATCGGATAATTGCTGGTAACGAACGAAAAAATGGGACGATTTGCAGTTAGCTTTTTGGCATAAATTTTATACTTTTTATCAATCAGAGTAAACCAATCCGAATATTTACCTGTGCTTTCTGAAGTCCCTAGCAGCAGAAAGCCAGTCGGGTTGAGACTGTAATGAAAGATGGGCAATATCCGTTTTTGCAACGTTTCGCCCAAGTAAATCAGTACATTCCGGCAGCTAATTAAATCTAAGTTGGAAAAAGGGGGATCACTGCCCAAGTCTTGGCGGGCAAACACACATAGTTCGCGGACAGTTTTGTTAATTTGATATCCACCGCCCTCAAGGGCATTAAAAAATCTGCGACGGCTCTCTGGTGAGACTTCCACCATTTGATTCTCTGCATAAATGCCCGATCTTGCTTTCTCAATCGCGATCTCGCTGATGTCTGTGGCAAAAATCTGGATCGGCGGCGGGGTTACTTCATCCGCCAAAAACTCCAGCAAGGAGATAGCGATGGAATACACTTCTTCGCCCGTCGAACACCCTGCTACCCAAATCCGAATCGGCAACCCTGCCGACTTGTTTTGGATGATAGTGGGAAAGACTCGCTCTTTCAAAAGTTCAAATGCTTCGGGATCGCGGAAAAAATGGGTGACGTGGATCAGAATTTCTTCATAGAGCGCCTTGATTTCACTCGGATTCTCTTGCAAATACTTGGCATAATCCTCCAAGCGTTCTAGTTTATACAACAGCATTCGGCGCTGGATTCGGCGATCGAGGGTGTTGGGCTTGTAGTGGCTGAAGTCAACGCCAGTTTGCGATCGCAATAACACAAATATAGTCGCTAGGGCATCCCCCTGTTCGGGCAATTTCTCAACCGCGATCGGTGGTAAAGAGTTAGCAATAAAAGGATTGCGACTGAGGTTTACCAGTTCCTCGGCGATTTTTTGCGGCGGTAGCACAAAATCCACATTCCCGGTGGCAACAGCAGTATTAGGCATACTATCGAATTTTGCCGTGTCTTCACACTGAGCAAAAGTCACGCCTCCAGCTGCCTTGATTGCCTTCAGCCCCAGTGAACCGTCTCCATCGGCTCCAGATAGAACCACTGCGATCGCTTTGTGCCCTCGATCTGCTGCCAATGAAGTAAAGAACGCATCACCAGGCATATATTTTCCGAGAACCTTCTCTCGCGGCGTCAGTTTCAACACCCCACCAGACAACATCATCTTAGTGTTAGGCGGAATGATGTAAACCTTGTTAGGTTCTACAGTCATGCCGTCTTGCACTTCCTTGACGGGCATTTTAGTTGTTCTTCCCAGAATCTCGCTCAATAGACTCTTGTGGTTAGGATCTAAGTGTTGAATCAGCACAAATGCCATCCCTGTATCGGTAAGCAAATGGCTGAGTAATTGCGTAAATGCTTCTAATCCACCCGCAGAGGCGGCAATGCCAACAATGGGAAATAAAGCATCTGCTATATCTTGCTGCTCTAGGTCGAACGCTTCATTCGCGGTAGATTCAGATACAGGTTGCTCAAAGGGTTGCTCGGATGTCATAGGATGAAGTCTAGCATCACAATGGTTTGGCAGCTAAGGTTTGTATTTGGCAGGACTGTGCCAAAACGGGAAAATTGTAACTGTAATACTTTTATAAATTTATATGTAGTCACCTGTAAATTCTTCTCATACACTGGTTTACAGCTTTCTATCCTTTGCTGTTTCTTAATTAACTCTTACTACCTTCCAGGCTGACTGGTTCCCAATCTTGCCAGACCTTACAAAACTGAACGACCCACGAGTAAACTGCTGTTCGCCCTTCTTCACTCTCGGCTTACACCCAACAAGCCCCTCCACTTCAGATGAAGAGAGAAGCCAACCCTCGGTAGCCGCAAGCTGAAGCTCTTTGAGGTGCTGTAGTGGCTCGGCGGGTCGCAGGTGATGAGCGATCGCTTCCACCAACTGAACCACTTCCCCAAGTGCCAAGTCTGGTTGTCCAGTGGTCGGTAAGAGTCTGTCCACTTGCCTACTGGACGTGTCTAGTCTGTCCAGTGGACTGTTCACTAGTTCAGCTAATGGGGATTTGAAATCATCCATTTTCCCCCCAGCGCTGATATGGTCGTGCAGCTGATCGAGCAATTCCACGTCCGATGCAGTGATGTAAGATTTATTCCCCTGCTTGAATGTCTTGATGTCAAGCGCGTCTATCCGATTGTAAACCGCTTGTTTCCCAAGATTGTACCTATCAAGGAGTGCAGCAACGGGGAACGGATCGATTTCTACTGTCATAAGATTGTCCAGTGGACGTGTCCAGTCTATCCACTGGATAGTCTATCACGCGGCGATGGGCTACGCTCCACCGTAGGTGATCGCTAATTTTTGGCTGCTGACTTTCTACTTTTTCACGACTTTTAGCTTTGAAAGTTAGCGAGTTATCTGTTTAGTTCATTTCGGACAGCCTGAATAAATTCCTGGACAGCATCATACTGGTCAGGCATGGCGAGATAACGCAGCAACAAAGCAAGGTCTAAATCAGGAAAAAACCCACTCCGCTCTACTTCTTCATACTCGCCCCTCTCATTAAGACGGAATATTTTTATAGAGTTAGATTTCCAAAACCACACTTCAGGTACTTTTTTGGGTTTATATAACTCCTTCCTGTTAATAGTTCCACTGGTGACGATGACTTCAATAACGATGTCAGGAACTTCTCTTTTTGTGCCAACGCTGTAAGACTCATCCGGTGTACCAGAAGCATACCCCGGTTCTTCCAAGGTGTACCCACCACGACCGTAAAACCGGATACCCAACTCTCTCATGTAAGCTTCTAGCAAATAACCGAGAGTTCTTTTCACGGACTCATGTTTTTCACCAATTGGAGACATAATTTCTAGCATTCCTGACAAATAAGACAATCGGACATTGTGGTTGTCCAATAGCTGCGCTTCAATCCCCTTGAATTGCTCCCAAGAAACATCTTTGAGAGTTACCAGTTTTTCTTCTGTAGGCTGGTCTAAAAGTGGAATGCTCATATCAACACTTCCTTAAAAAACCAAAGTAGAAATTGCATTTTCTTTTTGCTGCTCAGTCACACCCAAATATCGCTCCAGGGCTGCAAGTGAGCGATGACCACTGATAGATTGAATGTGGCGCAGGGGTACTCCTGAATCACTCATCCACGTTAACGCCGTCCGCCGAAAGCTGTGAGAAGACATCCCGCGCTCGTCCAAATCCACCCGTCGCAGTGCCTCACGTAATATTCGGTCAGCACTGGCCTTATGGATATGCCCCAGCCCGTGACGACCGGGGAACAAATGCGGATTTCTCCCTTTTAGCTCAATACTATATTCTGATAAAAATTCCTTCAGTTTGGGATGTACTTGAATTTCTCTGGTATCCTGCCCCCCCTTAGTGTTGTAGGCTCTGATAATCAGCTTGGGTCTAATGCCCCTTGTGCC